>NZ_JADEXN010000425.1 GCF_015207075.1 Zarconia navalis LEGE 11467 | reverse complement strand
GACTTACGGCGCGGGATTGGGATTCTCGGCATGAACGGCTTCGATATCTTTGAGTGTGGTTTCGTCTAACTCCACCTCTGCACTCGATAGGTTTTCGCGCAATTGTTCCATCGTGGTGGCACCGATGATGGTACTGGCGACAAACCAGCGAGATCGCACGAAGGCTAAGGCCATCACGGCAGGAGATAGGTTGTGTTGCTTTGCGGCTTCCACGTAAGCGGCAACGGTATCTTTGACGCTGGGTTTGCGATAGCGACCGCCAAACATGGGAAACTGCCCGATTCGGGAATTTTTTGGAATGTCTTCCAAATACTTCCCGGTTAAAAAGCCAAAGGCGAGGGGACTGTAAGCCAGCAGTCCGACATTTTCCCGGTGGCAGGTTTCGGCTAGGGCAATTTCAAACTCGCGATTGAGCAGGTGATAGGCATTTTGGATCGAGACGATTTTGGGCAGTCCCAATTGTGCGGCCAACCGGGTGAACTGGCAAACTCCCCAAGGGGTTTCGTTACTCAAACCGAGATAGCGAATTTTTCCGGCCTTGACAAGATCGGCAAAGACTTCGAGTTGTTCTTGAATGGGGACGGTATCTCGTTCGTTTTTTGGGTTGAACGTGCCGCCGCCAAAGAGGGTGACATTGCGATCGGGCCAGTGAATTTGATACAAGTCGATGTAGTCGGTTTGCAGTCGCGCGAGGCTATCGTTTACCGCTTGCTCGATATTGCGGCGATCGAGATTTCGGTCTGGGCTGCGAATCCATCCCATACTGCGGGTCGGGCCTGCGACTTTGGTGGCGAGGATTATTTTATCCCGTTGCTGTTCCTTGAGCCACTTACCGATATATTCTTCCGTGCTGCCATAGGTTTCTTCCCGTGCGGGGACGGGGTACATTTCCGCCGCATCGATGAAGTTTACGCCTTGGGAAACGGCATAATCGAGCTGTTGGCTGGCTTCGTCCAAGGTATTTTGCTGTCCGAAGGTCATCGTCCCCAGACAGATTTCCGAGACGGAGAGATCGCTATCCCCGAGTTGGTTATATTGCATTACCGAGTAAAAATCCTGTGGGTTTGCCCAGAGTTAGGCTGAACTCGATCTATTTTAGACCGAACTGGATTTAAACGAGAGCGGTCGGTTTTAACGATCGATTTTAATACTTTGTTATAAAAAATAAATAGCAAGATTTGGCACTTTTTTTTAAAATACGAGGTTTTTATAATTTTTTTTTATTTTATAGCAATTCTTGTGCCTTGTGAGATACACCCAAATTCTATTTCCTATTCCTTAAACCTAGAAATTCTGTACTTTATTAGTGTGAGAATTGCTATATCTCAATTTTATTGAACTTAAAATTACAAAATATATATAGTGTTCGTTCTTTTAATGGGGGTAACACGAGTCTTGTCTCCTTTAGCACCTACCAAACTCCATCTCGACTCACCAACACCACTCATACCGTGATGGTGAGTGCTAACGAAGCGATCGAAAATATTGATTTCGGCAATATCTCTCTACTCGAACCAGTTATCGAAGACGATTAACTCGCCACGCTATTCGCTATTGCTCGTTGGTGAAAGATGAAGGCGATCGCTCCGAAGTGAAAACTATTCTCGGGGCGATCGGCTTCAATCTCAGAGTCCCTAGCACTTTACCAAAGCTTTAGAAACTCTTTACCCCCACATTGGTCGCTCCCGTAGACCGTAGGCTAAAACTAAGCTAGGCACTTATTGATTTTGACGAAAACCGAGAGCGATCGCAGATTGAACTATGGCAGACATCTTTGGAACCGCAGATAATAATACCCTTACTGGCACGCCGGGAGACGATCTGTTCGTCGCCTTCGCTGGGAACGATGTCATTCTCGGCTTGGACGGCAACGATCTGATGTTTGCCAACGCCGGTGCGGATGTGGTGGCGGGAAATGCCGGCGGCGATGTCATCTTCGGCGGACAAGGGAATGACAGCATCGAAGGCGGACAAGATAACGATGCCCTCTTTGGGGACGTAGGCAACGACACGGTGAATGGTGGTGTCGGAGAAGATACCGTGATTGGCGGTTCCATTTTTGCCGCAGCGACCTCTCAGAACGATCTCGATCTGCTTTTCGGTGGCGATGGAAACGATCTGATGTTTGGCAATGCCGGTGCGGATACCCTCGATGGCGGCGCGGGTAACGATCTCTTAAATGGCGGCAAAGATGGCGACGTGCTGCTGGGGGGTGACGGGGACGATCGCCTTGACGGACAGCTCGGTGCGGATACTTTAACCGGTGGTGCCGGTAGCGATGCTTTTGTTGTCGCCTCTACCACTGGCGGCGCGACGGTGACCGATGCCGATGTCTTTACCGATTTTACCAAGGGCCAGGACCGTTTGGAACTCGATGGCGCTCTGACTTTCGAGGGACTGACGCTGACGGTGGAAGATGGCAATACGGTGATTCAAGACGCGCAAACCGGACAATTCTTGGCGGTGGTGCAGGGAGTTACGGATTTAGATGCCACGGATGTTGCTGCGCCGATTCTGGAACCGACTCCCGAACCGGAACCGACTCCCACACCGGGAACCACACCCGAACCGGAACCGGAACCAACACCCACGCCGGGAACCACACCGGGAACCGATCCGGTAACGACACCCGAACCCACGCCGGGAACCGATCCAACTCCGGGAACCGATCCAACGCCAGACCCGACTCCGACCCCATCACCGACTCCCACACCCACTCCGGGAGTGGCAACTTATGACTTTAGTGCGGCAACGGCAACCTTCACTGTGGCGGAAGGAGATGATGCCACCAAAACCGAAACGATTATGGTGACAGTGGATCGCTCGGGAGATACCAGTGTTGCTGAGAATGTAACTATCTCTTGGGGCAATGGAACCGCAGAGGATGGAACGGATTTCACTGCTGGATCGCTTTTGGTTGATTTTGCAGATGGCGACACGAGCAAAACAGTGTCTCTCAATATAGAGATTATGGGTGATGACGGCCTGATTGAAGAAGACGAAACGATCGACCTTTCTATAAGTAATCCCACGAATGGTGGTCAGGTTGGAACCACAAATGCCACTGCAACCCTGACCATTACCGAAGATGACGACATCGTTCGGAATACCGACGATACCGGTGCGGGTTCTCTGCGTCAGGCGATTGAGGCGGCCAATAATGTAAATTCGATCGACAATCCAACAATTACATTTGATGCAATGGGAACGGGAACGATTACTCTAGCTTCAGCCTTGCCAGAGATTACCGAAGATGTGACGATCGATGGTTCGGATGCTGCCAATGTAACGATCGATGGTAATGACAGCGTTCGGGTTTTCAAAGTCACTGGCGTAATGGCAACATTCCAGGATTTGACGATTACTAATGGTAATGCCGACCAAGGTGGTGGCATCTTTAACGATGGCGGGACGGTAACGGTACAAAACAGTGTCTTGTCCAACAATACGGCTACCACCTTTGATGCTGTCGGTGGGATTGTCGGCGGTGCTGGAATCGCCAGTCAAGATGGTAGCTTGACTGTCTCAAATACTACGATTAGTGGTTCCCAAGGAGCAAGTGGTCAAGGAATTTCGTTTGCGATTAACACCGGCACTCACAGCCTGACAGTGAATGGTGGTAGCACGCTCTCAGGCGGGAATGAAGATGCGATCTTGATTGGTCTGTCGGGAGCCTCAACCACAACCATTAACATTACTGGAAATACAATTACTAACAACGGTAAAGCTGGGCCTGTGGGTGATGGTATCGGTATTGGTATTCTGGGTGCTGCCGTTGCCGATATCACCATTCAAGATAATACGATCGAAGATAATGAGGATGAAGGGATTGATATCCGTTTTGGGGCAGTTGTCACCCTACCATTCGTAGGAGCGACCGATTTTCCCAGTACTGGAAATCCAGTAACTGCCAGCATCACGGGTAACACTTTGAATAACAACGGTCAGAACGGGATTGAAGTCAAGAGTGATGCCGGAACAAATGATTTCAATAGTACCTTCACGATCTCCGGTAACGACGGTGATGAAAATATCTTGTTAGATAATTCTACAGGTATGGGAACCCTTAACGTTAGAGACTTTGCAAATGAGATGGCCTTGTCAAACGCAAATGATTCCTTCGCCACTATGACTACAGGTGTTACGTATTTAGGTTAAGCACGCCTTCCAGTCCAAAATATTATTCTAAAAAAGCGATCGCATTTTTACCAGCGATCGCTTTTTATTAGAAAATCTTTCCCCGAGATAAGTCGTTTCTACAGACAGTACACTAAAACCAAGTTCGGCATTCATCGCTCTTAACCAAAAACCAGTTCGATCGCAGATTCAACGATGGCATCTATTTTTGGAACCGCAGAAAATAACACTTTGACTGGAACGTCAGGAGACGATTTAGCGATTGCCGAAGCTGGGAATGATGTCGTTCTCGGCTTGGAAGGCAACGATCTAATATTTGCCAATACCGGTGCAGATGTCGTGATCGGAAATGCGGGCGGCGATGTCATTTTTGGCGGCAAAGATGACGATAGCATCGATGGCGGAGGGGATAACGATTTGCTCTTCGGCGACTTGGGAAACGATACCGTCGCCGGGGGTTTGGGAGAAGATACGATCGTCGGGGGTTCCCTCTTGGGATCGGCGATTCCTCAGGCCGATCGCGATCGGCTTCTCGGCGACTTGGGAAACGATCGAATTTTTGGCAATGTCGGCGCAGATACCATTGATGGCGGTGCTGGCAACGACCTACTGTATGGCGGCAAAGAGGGTGACTTGCTCCTCGGCGGCACCGGAGACGATCGGCTTAACGGACAACTCGGCGCGGATACTTTAACCGGTGGTGGGGGTCGCGATGCCTTTGTTCTCGATCCAACCACAGGCGGGGCAACTCTTGCCGATGCCGATGTCATCACCGATTTTACCCAAGGCGACGATCGCTTAGAACTCGATGGCGGTTTGACTTTCGACGGACTGACGCTGACGGTGCAAGATGGCAATACGGTGATTCAAGACGCGCAAACTGGAGAGTTTTTGGCAGTCGTCTTGGGAGTCACCGATTTAGAGGGGACCGAACCCACACCCGAACCGATACCCGATCCCATATCCGAACCCATGCCGGAACCGATACCCGATC
>NZ_JADEXN010000424.1 GCF_015207075.1 Zarconia navalis LEGE 11467 | reverse complement strand
TGCCTACTCCATTTTTGGCTCGCTATCTTATCATCTAAATTTAGAGGAGATTGGCAGTTGTTGTAGATTTGCTATAAGAGAATACCATTAAAAAGAACAAATGCCTTGAGAATTTGAGTTACAGACCTTTACAATCGATGGTAGCCTCTCAAGCCCAATTCAAAATACCAGTTCTAAATACCCTATGTTACTGAAGTCTACAACGCGCCACATTCACATCTTCACCGCCGAAGTTCGAGATCGAGACTTAATCCCCAACGAGGGTCTGCTGACTCTCGATGTCGATCCCGACAACGAACTGCTTTGGAACGACGAAGCACTGCAATCGGTTTACCGCAAGTTCGAGGAGTTAGTTAAAGCCTGCGACGAGCGAGATTTAACGGAGTATAATATTCGGCGGATCGGCTCGGATTTAGAACATTTCGTGCGATCGCTCCTGGCCGACGGTAAAGTCAGCTATAACCTCAACAGCCGAGTTACCAACTACAGTTTGGGATTGCCCCGCGTTGGCGAAAACGAAAACAAGCTAGCCGGATAATCGATCGAGATCTCCATCTTGTCGGCTGGGGACATTGGGGGAGACTGGGTGATGGGGAGAAAACCATCACCCAGTCTCTCCATCACCCAGTCTCCCTATCACTCAGTCTCCCCATCTCCTCCATCTTCAGAAGAGGGTGTTCGAGACTGGCAACTACCCAGTTCTTCGGGAGGTAGGGGGGTTTCGATCAACTCAAATTCGGCAGCTTCTAAGTCTTTTTGGAGAATCCATTCTGGTTCCTTAGTTTGCGTTGGCGTCACGGTTCGATCGGTTTCGTTTTCGATCGCCGATTCGACATCCGGTGATGTTGTTGAAGAAACAGGAAGCTGCTCTGTGGGCTGCGCAACTTTACACCGCTCGAGCTGCAACCAAATCTCGCCTTCAATTTCCTGACGGTTCGCCACTTGCAAAAGACTTTGCGGGGGGACTTCAAGTCGATCGGAGCGATCGGAGTCGGTGGCTGTGTCGTCGAGCTTTTCCGTATGGGGTTGGAGAACGACCGCATTCTTCGTGCGAATCAATGCGTTCGTTCCGAGTGTTTCGGCAATTGGAGTGACCTCTTCAACAACAGGTGCTGGTCGTGCAGTGTTTTCGGAGATCGGTTCCGATGGTGCGGTTTCTCGGTTCAAAAGTCCATTGACCTGTTTCCGAAACGGAATTGCGAATTGATACGCTAGTGCTGCGGCGATCGCCAGGGTGGCTAAAAACGAGAGCAACACGAGCAATACCTTCGATCTCTGCGAGCTTTTGGGTGGGGGAGCTAGAACGGTGCTTGCTCCCTCGCGATTCTCAGTTAAATTCTCCGTACGACCGAGATCGGCGGTTTCTTCTAAAGTTGCGGTGTCATCTCCCGAGACGGTCTGTGTCTGCGATATTAGAGATGGTGGAGGTGGAACCGATTCGAGGCAATCGCACAGAGATTCGATCGAAATTTCGGTTTTCGGTTTTGGAGCGACCCGTACCGACAACAGAGCAACGGTAACATTATCGTGACCGTTTTCGGTATTGGCAATTTCCACTAATCGCCGAACCACCTCGCTGGGGGTAGTTTTTCCATGTAAGAGGGGCAAAATTTCCTCTTCCCAATGTTGCTCGACGCGATCGTAATCGCTCAAACCATCGGAACACAGCAAGAACGCGCAATCTTCCCCGAGGACGAAGCGTTCGATGGTCGGATGGAGAGTGGTAGACGGCCCCATTCCCAATGCTTGTACCAGAGAGCCAGAAGCCACCTGTTGCAAAGCGTCGCGATAGAGCGCATATCCCAATCGCACTTCGCGACTCGCCACATCGTCATCGAGGGTCAGTTGATAGCAGCCGGTGCGAGTAATTAAGTAACCACGAGAGTCGCCGACATGGGTCAGATACATTTCACGACCGTGGGTCAGTCCCATCACCAAAGTCGTTCCCATGCGCTGGCGACCCTGTCGGTGTTCGCTGTTATTTTGAGCGCCGATGGCTGTATTGGCTTCATAGGCTAAATGTTCGAGTTCTCGCCCGATCGACTCGGGGGTTAGCTCCTCCGTGGCATCGAGCAAGGATTGGAGTTGACCTTGGATGGTAGAGATTGCCATTCTTGATGCCACATCTCCGCCTTCATGTCCCCCCACACCATCGCAAACGATTGCCAGGCTATCGGTGGTGACAGTTCGTTCGGTACCGCTATCGGGGTAACAAGCATCCTCATTGCGGGAGCGACTCGGGCCGCGATCGCTTGCCGTCGCCACTTGTATTTGGCGAGAGCGGGCGGCATCGAGAACTCTCAATCCTCGATCGAGTAAGGCGATCAGTTGTTCGGAACTTTGTACCTCACCCGAGCGTAACTGAGTACAGAGGCGATCGAGAAACGCCTTCAACGGGGTGGCAGTGCGATCGACCCACTCCCCCCAAACTTGTCCGAGATGTTCGAGATTGCAGCCCGTGCGATCGGGAACCAGTTCCAACAAGCGCACCAACGACCCTTCTACTCGCAACAGTTCCGGTCGCAGCAGACTTGCCGCTACCCCAACCTCTGCACAAGGTTGCCACAGCCGCGCGATCTGCCACAACCACCCCAACTGGATCGAGGGTTCTGCATGGCTCCACTGGCGATCGATGGACGGGCGCAGTTGAATGGCCTCGGGAAGCGGTTCGACGGGGCATTTCTCCAAAAGCCAGATGTCTCGGCTTTGCCCTCCGGCTTTTGGGGAAATGCGTCCGTACACCTGGGGGACGTGGAGTTGGTGGACGAACAATTTGAGATAAGATTCGATAAATTCAGGAATCTCGTCGGTCATTTCGGGTAGCAGACCGGGGTGAGTATCGAGGAGAATGCCGTTGCCTTTGTGGAGGTAGCGATCGGCTAGAAGTTGTCCCGGTTGCGCGCTAAGTTCGCTGCCCACCGGCCACAAGTAGTATTTGGGAACCCAGGTACCGCATTTCTGGCAGAACTGGTTGCCTTCGGGATTGGGAGCATGACACGAAGGGTTGGGACAGTGAAGCGTTGCCGTAGGACTTTGCATGGGTGTTCCTTGCCAGAGCGGTCGGGTTTGGCTGGCGCGATCGTCCGACGATCGATCGAACCCGGCCCAAACCTTTCATCATCTTAACGGCAATGGCGTTCGACTTCAGGCTTGTTGTTCCACAGCAAACAACCAGAAGAGTCAACCGACAGTGAATCGCGAACGATAGGAGAGTGATTATTGGGTTATTCTTCTCTTCTCTCCTACCTCCACGGCTCTCCCTGCCCGCCAATGCCTAAATCTAAAAAATACACGCTGGTAAAGTTTCCCCATCACGATCGAGAGGATTTCCCAGAACCCGAACCGTGACGCATCACAACGTTTCCCCCACTGACGATGACTCCGATACGGGCATCCTGACGAGTCATCACTCCCGAGAGCAATGCGGCTGCCGCTAAGGCTCCCGTGGGTTCGACGACAATTTTCATCCGTTCCCACAGAAATAACATCGCTTCTTCAATGGCTTCTTCAGAGACGGTTACCATATCGGCAACGTAGTGCAGGACGAGGGGAAACGTAATCGTGCCCAGATATGGCGTGCGCGCCCCATCGGCGATCGTCTCCGGGTTATCGATGCGATGCAGGACTTGGGTGTGGAACGATCGGGTGGCATCGTCGGCTTGTTGTGGTTCGACTCCGATCGTGCGACAGTTGGGCGACAAGGCGCGAGCGGCGATCGCGCAGCCGGAGAGCAACCCCCCGCCGCCACAACAGACTAAGAGCAAATCGAGTTCTCCCACTTCCTCAATCAGTTCTTTAGCTGCCGTTCCCTGTCCCGCGACGACGTGGGGGTGGTTATAAGGAGGGATGGGAGTCAAATTGCGCTCTTGGGCGATTTGCCCCCCCAAGGCTTCCCGCATCACCCGCGTTCGATCGTAGAGAATCACTTCAGCCCCGTAACCTCGCGTGGCGGCAATTTTCACCTGGGGAGCATCTTCGGGCATGATGATGGTGGTGGGAATATCGAGGAGTTGACCGGCCAGGGCGATAGCTTGGGCGTGGTTGCCCGAAGAATAGGTGAGAACTCCCTGCCGTGCGAGATCGGGCGAGAGTTGCGACAGAGCATTGTACGCCCCCCGAAACTTGAACGATCCCACCCGTTGAAAATTTTCACACTTGAAGTAGACTCGGCTGCCCGTTTGGCGATCGATCGTGCCCGAGGTAAGCACGGGGGTTTGATGGGCGACCCCCGATAATCGAGCCGCCGCCGCTTCGATATCGGCATAATCTACAGCAAGGTGGGTTCGATCGATTTCGGTATCGGCAATGGGGTAAGCTACATTCATCGTCAATCTCGTCATCTCAAATTCGGTTAGACACCGATCGTATCGCGTGGTGAGTTCGACCGCGCCCGAATCCGAAGTTTGCGTTCCTTCTGCCTCCCCAGGCTCTCTTACCTTCGATACTTGCTGCCATCGGGTAAAATCGCTCCTTCCCAATTGACATTTTCCAGGTTGGCGCGGTGTAAGTTTGCCCCTCGGAGATTTGCCCCTTGGAAGTTCGTATTTCTTAAATTCGCCCCCGTCAGGTTCGCCCAGCGACAGTAGACTTGAAAGAGATTGGCATCGCTCAAATCTGCCCGAAAGAAATACACCCCATTCAGGTACGCTTGGGTCAGGTTTGCTCGGTTCAGGTTGACTCGAACCAAGTTGGCTTCGATGAGATCGGCGCGGTAGAGATTCGCCCCGCTCAAATGAGCGTCGATCGCATGGGTCGATCGTAGGTTAGCTTCGCTTAGATTGCTACGATCGAGTCGAACACCGCTTAAGTCGGCACTTTGGAGATTTGCCGATCGCAAATTCGTGCCGATGAAGTTCGCCTCGCTCAAGTTGGCATCCTGGAGATTCACCCCCCTCAAGTCCGTGCCGATAAGATTTGCACCCCGTAAATCCACCCCTTGTAAATCGATATTCATCAGAGTGGTAACGCTCAAATCCGGTTGAATATCCGGGTTGCGGGTTCTCCAAGCGGCCCATCCATCGACTCCTTGTTTGAGTTGGGCGAGATGTTCGACATTGACCATGGAGATATTAGTGAGATGGGTGTGGGTGGGATGCGATCGAGGGGCATGGTGGTTGTTGCCTCGACCCTTATC
>NZ_JADEXN010000423.1 GCF_015207075.1 Zarconia navalis LEGE 11467 | reverse complement strand
CATGAGTACAAGTTTTAACACCCACCTACTTATAGCAATTCTCAGTCTTGTGAGGTACACCCAAATTCTATTTCCTATTCCCCATTCCCCATTCCCGAAAACCAGAAACTCTGTACTTCAACAGATTGATAACCGCTATATCTGAAAAATTAGTATCTTGAAAGAGCGCTCGGCTAATTGCGTTTTTCAACAGGTTGATGCACCAAAAATCAAGTTAACCTCCCTTCTCAGTCAACCTTTTCAAAGACAAAAAACTTTCTGTCATCCGTCATCTCCAAAGGCTTGAATCCTACATCTGCAAGAATTTTCTGAAACGCTGTATCTTTATAGAATCCTAAAGCTAACGTTTCTTCGGCAAGAACGCTTCCCTCTTTATGGAAAGAATAAGTCTTTTCCACAAAGAAGTGTTCTGAGCTGCCGTTAGGCTTGCCAATTTTTTGAGAGTAGACAATTCCATCGGTTAAGTTCAGGTCTCTATCTTCGTGAGGGGAGTGAACGCTTAACAACAAAAGCCCACCCGAATCGAGATGCTTCGCAACATTCTGCAATCCCAGAATGTCATTTTCTTGGTTGAATAAATGCGTTCCTAACTGTAACTCATTATTCGATCGAACGATTACCCACGTGCCACCACTTGAGATAGCAGCATCGAATTTGCGATCGAGATTCATTTTCGCAACGTCACATTCGACGATAGGAATACTATTAGATAAGCGTTTGTTGGCAATTTCGATCATTGCCGGACTAAAATCTATCCCAACATAATCATAGGTTGGATCGAGTTTAAGTAGGGCTTGAGCGACCTGACCCGTGCCAATACCAAGCTCAAGTAGCCTTTTTCGCGAACCGATTGCCGATCGAATAGATGTTGCCAATGATTCGTAATCATAGTAGCCGGCATCCATTAACAAGTCATAGTAATCAGCAATTCCTTGGTAGTAACCCAAAAGATACACTCCTTTTTATTTGCGAACAGGGTAGCTAAGATGGAGTCGTCTTTTATCGTATCATGAGCTTTAAATCTGCATGACACGATACAGTTTAATAAATTATTTACGATTTTCATGAATGCACCGATCGTTCAACAAGACTGACGCAAGCTTGCGTCAGTCCCGATCGACTGTCCGTTCCTAGCAAATGCAAAACTTTTAGCTCCGCGATCGGACAGCCAGATCGTCGGTTTCGCGAACCGCTCGGGCGATCGCCGCACCGGCACGCTCGCTAATCAGCCGCTGCTGGTCGTAGCCGAGCAGTAACTCCCAAGCCTGCGCGGGGTAGCGATCCACAAGGGGTAGAGCCGCGTCATCTAGCATCCAGCGTCCGTGTAGTGCATCAACCTTAATATGCAAATTCCAGTAAGCCATTGCATCTGACGAAAGCCCCAACCGAACGCCCGCAGCCTGGTAGTTTGTGAAAGCCGCTGGGATCGAAGTCTCGAAGTAAAGCAAGCTGCCGATATAACGCAAGAAATAGCGCTTGCGTTCGCTAATGATAAAGCCATAGTTCGTCGCTGCGAGGGATTCCCAAGGCACCAACGCCAAATAGGCTTCTGGCTCGAGATTCAGATCGAATTGGGCCAGCATCGTGGTGAAAAAGGAAGAGTGCTTGCGAGCCAGACGACCGCCGCCATACTCCTCCATCAGTAATCGCGTCATCACTGCCTGCACGTCATTTGCCACACCCGCCAACGTTCTCGAAAGTTGACTCGCCTCCACCAGGCCATCCACAGAGGTAATGGCTAAAAGCTGACGATAACCCGCCTCGGTCATCTGCTCGCGAAAATAACGACCGTCTGCAGAGTCTGGAGGATTGACATCTACGGCAGCTCGTTCTTTCAATCCTTGCTTAACATCCTCTAGTTGCAAGGCTTCCACATCAATTTGTGCGAGTTCCCACTGGGACCAAACGTCTTCAATCTGCTTGAGGATTGCGAGTAAGTAAGCCGAGTTCTCATTGGTATAGCGATGCAAATCGTCATACCAAAAGAACTTCAAGCGATTGATGCGATAAAGTATCCTTTGCAAGAAAAGATGTGCGGCATTATCCCCAGTCGGGCTTTGGTATGCCGACCAGAGCGAGAAAGAGATCGCTTTTTCGAGGTCCCGAAACCGCTCGGGTTCGGCAGCAACTTTCTTGTCTAAATCTTCTATTTCTAGAATGTCGATGAATTGCTGCTCAGCTCGATCGTAATTTATAGCTGTTTGTCGATTTGTTTGTCGATCGGTTTGTATAGTTTGCATCTAAGTACGGGACAAAAACTGCCAAGAGTGAAGGGAAGAGAGTTTTAGGGAAATCTGCACAATATTCACTTGCCCTAGTGAAATAGATTAGTCAACTCCAATGCAGATTTCGTCTTCCTATAGACAGAGCTTGGGTCTATCCTTATCCTTTCCTTTATGGGGATGTTTCCGATCGCACTGTACCCGATATAAAACAGTCCATCTCAGTCTACATAGCGATCGCAATCGAGTGAGAGCGCGGTACAAAAACGGTATTATAAATGGATGCAGCGATTTTTCTGTGCCTTTTATGGAAGCCGTTTTCTAATTCTGGAGATCGAGCATTTATTGGATTTTTAGATAAGTCGCTAGAAATTATAGACGATTGTTTAACATAATGTATTGTCATGAAATAAAAGTTTATAAGTATTTATTTTCTTAATTAAAAAGCACTTAAAACTAATTTTTTTGATATCGAAACTTATCGATAACCTCTCTCTATAAATAAATTAGAGCATCGTTATCCGATCCGCTGCCATGAAAAAAATATTATATTTATTGAATTTTAAATTTAATTTAAAATCGAGATGATTTCTCCTTTGACAGTTTTACAACAACGTTGGCATGAGAATTGGCTTGTTGGAATGCAGCCCGATCGATTTCAGGCAATTTTCTACAATCGATTGCAAGAACTGAATCGACTCAAAGACAACTATCAATCTAAAATTTTACTTTGCGAATCGAATCCAGAAGTTTTTTTAGCCAGTTTTATGGCTGCTTGCACTCTGGGCTATCCCATTTTTTTAGGCGATTCTAACTGGAAAGAAGCTGAATGGAAAGAAGCGATCGAATTAATCCAACCTAATTTAGTTTGGAATGTAGGTGTTGATTTAAATCTCGAACTTTTAGAGACGATTTCGATTCTAGATCTTCCTTCAATTTCCCCCAGTTTAACTAGAATTATGATTCCTACCGGGGGAACGTCAGGAAAAATTAGATTTGCCGTTCATACTTGGGAAACTTTAATGGCATCGGTTCGGGGATTTCAGGAATATTTCCAAGTCGATCGCGTTAACTCCTGTTGTTTGTTGCCACTGTATCATGTCAGTGGATTGATGCAGTTTATGCGCTCTTTTACCACAGGTGGAAAACTCTGGATATTACCGAAAAGTAAACTGGAATCGATCGAGAAAATGACCGAACCCAATCTCAAAATCGATCGCTGGTTTATTTCTCTGGTTCCTACGCAGTTACAACGAATTTTGAACGACGAAAAACAGACGAATTGGCTGCAACAATTTGATGTGGTTCTTCTCGGCGGCGCACCAGCTTGGGAGAGGCTTCTGGAAAAAGCTAGAGTTCATAAAATTCGCCTTGCACCGACTTATGGAATGACAGAAACGGCTTCGCAAGTCGTCACCTTGAAACCAGACGATTTCCTGAAGGGAAATCAGAGTTGCGGGCAAGTTTTACCCCATGCTCATCTTGAAACTGATTCTTTTTCCAGCGATATAACTTTATCGAGTCTAATTACCATTCAATCGAAATCTTTATGTCTGGGTTACTATTCTTCCGAAACTAGATTAGATCGATTATCAAACTCAGAAACTCTTAAATCTGATGATATCGGATTTTTAGACGATCGTGGCTATCTTTATATCATCGGTCGATGTAGCGATAAAATTATTACCGGCGGGGAAAATGTCTTTCCTGCGGAAGTCGAAGCGGCTATTCGAGGAACGGGTTTAGTTGCCGATATTTGCGCGATCGGCATTCCCGATGATGACTGGGGCGAAGCTGTGGTTGCCGTGTGCGTTCCCAAAACCGATCGCATTTCCGAAGTTGATTTATCCACTGCGATTTCGGATAAATTATCCCGTTACAAACAGCCAAAATATTGGCATTTCGTTTCCAGTTTACCCCGGAACGAACGAGGAAAAATCAATCGATCGCAGGTTGCACGTATAGCTCGATCGGGTGTTAAATTTTTGTCCCGTTGTTAACAGACGAATGATGACTGGAATTGCCGTATCGAGAATAACGAACTGGTAAGTAGATAGGCGTGGAAATCTAAAGGTCGATGAAGGAATGTAACAACGGCCATTGACCCCTACAACAAACATTTACTTGTCGGTTGCGATCGAGCTGTAAGTCCCCAAACCCACCCTCGCCAAAATCGAGCGATCGATACGCGGTTGTAACATTAACAATACACAGTACAGCTGTAACATTAGCGGACGTAACTTGTAAACGAGAATCGAACTCGTCTGGCACTGTCCTAATGCCACCAAGGATACGGTTAACAGCCGTAAGTCCAACTTAACCCAGTTGGCAGGTTGTACCCGCTTCGCTTTATTTGGCTACCGACTGGCTCGATCGATACTTAATCGAGTAATTCCGTATTCCAGTTCGCTTGTTGGATGCTCGTATCCAAGATCCGGCACTGCTGCGACAGGCGATCGAGTTGCCCTTGCAGTTCGGCGACGTTCACCGTACTAAAAATCTTAATTTCCGATTGTCCGTACCGGTTTTGGCGAGTGGATGCTGTCGTGACAACCGTGTTGTAAACCCGGTGCTGTAACAACAGGGTATCCCGCTGCGCCAGCGCATCCGAGAGCATCGCCCCCGATTCGAGTTCCGTGCGAGAATTGGTGCGGTTGATGCGCTGAATCAAACTCGTCAGTTCGGCGATCGCCCCATCAACCTCTGCTAATAGCGTCTGCGGATCTTCTGAGGGGGTTTCGCCCTCCTGCACCTGGGCATTTCGCATCAATCGCTGCTGCAACTGATTCACGCGCTTCTGACAATCAGCTCTGAGTATTAATGCTTCTGCAAGTTTCATTTGATTAATAGGGAATAGGGAATGGGGAAAGGTTACGTAATTTGACTAAATGTCAAGTTGACTGGCTCGAATCGCTTGACCC
>NZ_JADEXN010000422.1 GCF_015207075.1 Zarconia navalis LEGE 11467 | reverse complement strand
GTAATTGCTGCACGTCCACCAGCAACCGTCCCGCCACTTGCACCGCATCGGTGTGAAATAGTATCCCCCGAGAACGGGCAATATC
This sequence comes from Zarconia navalis LEGE 11467, assembly GCF_015207075.1. Lineage (GTDB taxonomy): Bacteria > Cyanobacteriota > Cyanobacteriia > Cyanobacteriales > Geitlerinemataceae > Zarconia > Zarconia navalis. Next base: position 5,086 of record NZ_JADEXN010000422.1, on the reverse strand, counting down.
CCCAAGAACCTGAATTGGCTGGATCGTACCCACTTCGCTCTGTCCGTAGATAATCGATACCAGCACCGTGTTGGCTTGAATAGCATCTTGCAGCGCCTTCGGATGCACCCGTCCTTCCCCATTAACGGGCAATCGCGTCACCTGCCAACCCCGTTGTTCGAGCAAGCGCGCCGGTTCGGCGATCGCAGAATGCTCGACGCTGGAAATGACCAAATGTTGGGGGGTTGGATACCTGCTCGCGACCCCTATCAGTGCCAGATTGTTGGCCTCAGTGCCGCCACTGGTAAAAACGATCTCCGTCGAGGGTGCATTGATAAGTTCGCCCACCTCGATTCTGGCTTCTTCGACGAGGGTGGCAGCTTGTTGACCCCATTCGTGCAAGCTGGAGGGATTGCCCCACTGTTGCGTCATGGCTTGCTCCATGGCGGCAATTGCTTCCGATCTCGGTGGAGTTGTGGCGCTATAGTCTAGATAAATCTGCATGACATTTTTGGGGTTAGAGCGTCCCTTGCCAAAAAATTGGTGCGAGCCAGCGATCCGAGCGGGAATTGAGTGCTTTCATTTAAAAGAAAATGCGATCGGCTTCCATCCTTGACACCCTAGCTACCAGGCTTTTTAACATTGTACTCCTCATGGGATAACACCGCTTGCGGTACGGTGATTTTACCATCGTGGCGGCAGATCATCCGGTAGTTTCGAGTGATGGGAATGCTGATGACATGTCGGTTGTGTCGCAGTCGTTTGCCACCAAATTCTCGGTAATCTTGCTGTTCGTTTAAAGCGTTGATAATCGTGCGAGATTTTCGGACAACATGGGTCGGCAGGGACTTGAGATCGATGGGATCGCACTCGAAGGTAGCTTCCCACGCCGCTTTTTCTTGCCGTTTGAGATCGCGATGCCGAGCTTCCTGAGTTTGCACGACCTGTTCTTGAGCGCATCGGTGACACACTCTCCCATAGCCTTTATGGCCGCACGGAAATGTTTTTTTTCGTCTTTTAGGCATAAACCCGTTGTGCTGGTTTAAATAATTTGGGTTTAAACCCACACCTCGTCGATAGTATACCGGGAAATATTGAGAACGAACCGTCGCTCGTCTAACCGATAGAGCACGGGCTTTGGGTTCTCGCTGTCGTTGCCCCCGGATCGTGAAACACGTGAGGTTCAATACAACCCGCACGAGTTCTCGATCGATTTCGGGTCGCTGATGGCGATCGAACCCACACTTAGACCCAGCAAATTTAGACCCAGCAAATTACCTGGTTTCCCAAGACAGATATTTTGCGGGTTAACTAGGGCGTTAGAGATGTTTCCAGTGGTCAATTCTAGTTCCCTCTTTTATGTTACTAGAGAGCTAGAACTCGAGCGCGAGCTGTCTGAAAAATTTTTATCCCATCCGCTGGAGAGATAAGCCAGTTGCAGGTTAGAGCCATCGATCTCGAAACGCGATGGCGTGTTGGGCGCCGATCGATCGTTACCAGAAATACAGAGTCGAAATTCTTGGCAAAGCAGACTGGAATTTCTGCATAAGTCACCAGTACCCGGACGTATTAGATCTTGAAAGCCGTTGAGGACGTTCTCATGCCATTCAAATCTTTTGGACTCACTGCCACGATCGTACTGATGAGTGGACTTTCCTTCTCTTCAAAAGGAATTGCAGCGACTCCTACGGGTCTTGAGAGACCTTCAACCTTGACCGTTGCCCAGAAAATTATCGCCAATCCCGTTGAAGTCGATGGCGAATTCGATCGCTGGTTTTACCGAGGCAACGAGCAAATTAACCTTGGAAACTACCCCAAAGCCATTGAAGCCTACGATCGCGCCTTAGAAGTTGATGCAAGCGTACCAGAAGCTTGGGTGAATAGAGCGATCGCCCTGACGGAGTTAGAGCAATACGAAGATGCGATCGCCTCCTATCAAACAGCATTAGAGATCGCCCCAGAACTCGTCGATGCTTGGGTGGGATTGGGCAATGTTCTCGATGATGGCGGCAACCCCGAAAAAGCACTCATGGCGTATCAAGAAGCCCTGAACCTCGATCCCGATCGCGAGAATGCTTGGTTTAACCAAGGGGTCACCCTTACCCGCCTAGAACGCTACGGGGAAGCGGTTGCATCCTACGATCGCGCCCTCGATATTAACCCAACATCGGAAAGTTCTTGGGTCAATCGAGGTGTTGCCTTACTCAGTTTGGGTGACTACGAAGGGGCTGTGGAGTCTTTCGATCGAGTAATGCGCATTAATCCCAACAATACCCAAGTCCGACAACTGCTCGATGCAATCAATGAAAGCCTCGGCGCGCGATCGAATCCTTCCTGGGGGTAAGAATTCGGAATTCGGAATTCGGAAGTCGGAAGTCGGAAGCATTTTTAAGGATTTAGCTCCCTCAGCCTCCCCTGCCTTTTCCTTGCGGTGTCACCGTGTCTCCCTGTCCGGTGCGCCTTTCCTTATCTGCTTTCCCCGACCATTGCTTGTCACCCATCAAGCGACTAAAGTGAGAGTTAGTTAAGCTTATCGGAAACACTGACGCTCATGGGTGTTCTCACTTATCTCGCTCCCCAAGAAGTCACCGTCGGTCGGCCCACGGTTTTGCAGGGAACCTTCGATCCTCAGAAAGTAACGGACATTTCCGTTATCGCCGAAGATCGCTATCCCCTCCCCGTGGCAATAAATCCGAGCGATCGCACCTGGCGCGTGACCTTAGACCGGGGGTTCAGCGGTGCGGGAGTTCGCTGGCTGCGTTTGAGAGGGAAGAACGGTGCGAACCAAGTCCAAAGCGATCGCGTCGTGTACCTCACCGTCAGTCCTCAACCCATGGCCGAAGCAGAGGGTTTGAGCGTCAAAGTGTTGCAAAACACCTGGCTGAAAGTCGCGCCCTCGGGTTCGAGCACCCTCAACGACGAGCAAAAAGCCTTTGTACGGGCGGGAGAAACCTTCAAAGTTCGCCGCTACGCCGCCCGCAACGGACACCTCGCCCTGGAATTCGAGACTCCCATTTCCCCAGTCGGCCAGTTTGGCTATTTCTACCAACCCCACGTCCGCCTCTCCTGGCAAGGGCAAGATTTCTTCTTCGAGGAAGATGAGCTACCGCCACCACCAGCGGGGACGATACTGGTTTGGGTGAGCCGAGACACTAAAATTAAAGCCTTGCCGGAAAGTTCGGGCCAGCTACCAGAAGAGCGCCAAGTGACGCTATTTGCCGGACAAACCCTCATTGCTTACGGTTATGCCTGCGTGGACGGCCACTTTCGAGTGACTCTGCGCGACTCGATCCCCAAATTGGGTAATAGCGGCTATCTTTACCAGGGTCACGTTCGCCTCAAGCAGGGAGATGAGTGGCTCGATTACGATCGCAACGCCTTGACCGTGACCCTGGAAAAAACCACGGCCTTTAAAAAGCGACCCATCAACTCCTCCCAACTCTCCGCCGCCGACAAAGTAACCCTGAATGCCGGAATGATTTACGGTATCAGCAGTTATGCCCTCGAAGACTCTCATTTCCGAGTGGCGCTCACGGAAAATTTCCCTGGATTTGGCAATACGGGTTACTTATTCGCCGACTTCGTGCAACTCAAGGAGGGGGGGCAACCCTTCAACGTCTTCCCCAGCCTCAGCTATCGAGGGCCGGCAGAAGTGATGGTGGGTCAGCCGACGGTGTTAAACGGGACGTTCGATCCGTCCAAAGCTGTGGCAGTTTCCGTGGTGGCCGAAGATAAATTCGCCCTTCCCGTCACTCTCGATCGCGCCGGCGGGACTTGGCGGGTCACCCTCAATCAAGGTTTCAACGATCCGGGATTGCGCTGGCTGCGGGTTAAGAGTACCGATCGCACTGGTGGGACGATCGGCAGCCAAGTTATTTATATCACCGTCAGTAACGATGCCCTCACCGTTGGCGATACTCTCACCGTCAAAATCCTGCGAAACACGCTCTTTAAAATTGCCCCCATCGACTCGGCGCGGTTGACTTCCTTGCAAAAAGTGAGGTTCGATACGGGTACGGTCTTAGCAGTGACAAAGTACGGCTTCGTAGACGGTCACCTGAAAGTCGTTCTCAAAACTCCTGTGGCACCGGTGGGAGATTTCGGCTACTTTTATGAGTCCCACGTCGAACTGAGCAAAGGCAACCAAGTGCTGCGGTTCGATATTGGGGACGTGCCGGATATTCCCATGACTGGCGAGTTGTTGGTGACTCAAACCACCTACATCAAATTGAAGCCAGAATCAGCATCGAGTTTGCCCACCAGCCAAAAGGGTCGCTTGTTGCTGGGGCAATCTTTCGGGGTTCTCGGATACGCATCGATGTCCGGGCATCTTCGGGTCACCCTCAAGGAGTCCGTCCCCGGCTTCGGCAAAGTGGGTTACATCTATCGAAATCACGTCCAACTGCGCCAAGATGGCAAACTCATCTACTACGATCCCGATGCGCTGACGCTGACGATTCGCCAGCAGACGGCTTTGAAACGTCGCCCGATCGCCGCCAGCCAACTGAGAGCGGGGGATAAAACCTCACGGAACAGTTGTCAGGATATGGCAACACCGGCTACGTGTTTCCCGACCACGTATGGATGCGGCGCGGCGGACAGACGATCGATTTGTTTCCTAAACTGCCGAAGTACGTCGAACTCAACGTTCCCTACCTCTCCCAGCGCTGGAATCCCCGATTTTACTGGTCTACGTGTAACGTCACTTCGATCGCGATGGTATTTGCCTACTACGGCATCGAACCAGAGGCGAACTACCCCCTCGCCGATGACCTATTGGAGTGGATTTTTAACCGTTACGGTGAGGGGTCTCAAACCGAACACGAAATTCTCCAGCGACTGATTCGCGCTTATGGATTCGAGACGAGCTTTTCGACAACGCGCAAATGGCGGGAAATTGACTGGGAACTGGCGAACGGTCGTCCGGTGGTTCTGGCGGGGGATTACGTGCAACCGAGCGGTCATATCGTCACGGTAATCGGTTATACACCCGATGGTTTGATCGTTAACGATCCTTGGGGAAATGCCCTCACAGGTTACTCGAACACCGAAGGCGCGCGATTGCTATATCCCAATGGCTATGTCAATGCAATGAGCGGTCCCGAGG
>NZ_JADEXN010000421.1 GCF_015207075.1 Zarconia navalis LEGE 11467 | reverse complement strand
GTACTTGCCAGGGAATGTCTGGCACTTTTATCAGCGCATCGTTGCCACCCGAGATACCGAGATCGCAATTGAAGCTGCAACCCTGAGCGTGATTTTAGAACCGCTACTGATGATGGCTTCGGCTTTGCCTATTGCCATGTTGGGGGTAGAAGCGGGCGGTCGAGAATTGCAGATTTTCAGTCTCGTTGTCGTGGCGGTTGGCATTCACCCCCGCATCATCAACCCCGTTGCGCAATATCTAGGTCGGGTGAAAGCGAAAACCTTTGCCACCGAGAAAAATTGCGTTCGCTGTCAGATCCGGCACTATCCTCTCCGTGCTTGGTTGGGAGAGTTGGGATTTGTGATGTGTCGGGGAATCGGTTTCTTGCTGATTCTGTGGGCGTTGGGTTTGTTCGATCCCCAAAATATCTTACTTCCCCTGGGGGCTTTCAGCCTGGCATGGCTGTTTGGCTTAATCGTTCCCGGCGCACCGGGTGGTATGGGTGTATTTGAAGCGACGGCTTTGGGACTTTTAGAACCCCACTTTCCCGGCCAAACAGGAACCTTGCTCATCGCACTCGCCTTGTATCGCATTACGAGTATTCTTGCCGAAACCGGGGGAGCGGGATTGGCTTGGCTGGATGAGTATTGGCGAGCCTAGAGACGTTCGCCTGTATGCTAGATCTTGTTCGATCGCATCATCTCCAACTCGATCGAGTGCCACCCTATCCCATTGGATCCGCACATGTCTAGCGATCTCTCGATCGAAATTGGAGGCGTGACCGTTCCCCCCGCCTCTCGCCAACAGATCGAATTACCCGTTGCCCGCTTGCCGACGCAAACGATGCTGTCATTGCCCGTCATTGCCATTAACGGCGCTCGGGAAGGTCCGACGTTGTGGCTGAGCGCGGCCATTCACGGCGACGAAATCAATGGGGTCGAAATTATCCGTCAGGTGTTGCAGCAGATTTTACCCCAAGAACTAACTGGAACTTTGATTGCCGTCCCGATCGTCAATGTTTTTGGCTTTATCGAACAGTCTCGCTATTTGCCCGATCGCCGGGATCTCAATCGCTCTTTTCCCGGTTCGGCTCGCGGCTCTCTGGCTGCGCGGTTAGCACATTTGTTCGTTCGAGAAATTGTCAACCGCTCGACCCACGGCATCGATCTGCATACGGCTTCTGACGGTCGGGCGAACTTACCTCAAATTCGAGCAAACCTCTCCGATGGCGAAACCTATCGCTGTGCCAAAGCCTTCGGCGCACCCATGACGATTCACTCCACCACCCGCGATGGCTCTTTGCGACAGGCCGCTACCAATATCGGCATTCCCGTACTGCTCTACGAAGCGGGGGAAGCCTTGCGATTCGATGCCGATGCGATCTCCGTGGGGGTTGAAGGAGTAATGGGAGTCATGGCAACTTTGGGAATGTACCCCATGGCAAAAAAGAGATCGCCCAACCCGTTTCTAAAATCCTATAAAACTCAGTGGGTACGATCGCCCAGAAGTGGAATTCTATTACTCGATGTCGAACTCGGTCAACAGGTGACCAAAAAGCAAAAACTAGGGTCGATCGTCGATGCCTTTGGAACCACGAACGTGAAGGTTCTCGCTCCCACTGATGGCGCGATCGTCGGTCTGACTAAAAATCCTTTAGTCAATCAGGGAGATGGCATCGTCCACATCGCTCAACTCGAAACCGAGTCGGATAGTAACACTCACAGCAACGGGGATATTGAATAGGGGAAGACGCATCGGAGGGAAACTTCACCAGAATTGGCTACTCTCGATTGATGAATCATCGCCGATGGCGCGATCGCGCTCGTGCCGATCGCGACTAACCGAGATTCGCGAGATGATTCTCTAACTGCCGAACTCGCTGTTCGGTCGATCGAATCAGACAATTTGTTAGTGCAAGACTACCGCCACCACTTCTCTCAAAATTACACATGAAATCTCGAAACTCAATCCAGGCAAATTGAGCGTTACCCAATTGATTTTGTCGAGAAACCGACGCGACGCTCTGGAAAAGTTGTTGATAGAGTTTGTTTAACTGATTCTCAACCTGAAAATCGCTGTTGTTACTCGCTCCAATAAATTCACCCCTCAGATAAGTATTGAGATCCGCGGTTCGTTGCTGAGACAAAGCCGCCAAACATCCATATTCCAGAGCCGGTTGCGAAGTCGATCCTTGAGCTAAACTACCGTAAAACTGACACTCGGCATTTCTAAAATTTTCCCAAGCCAATTGAGATTCAATTAATTCCTGCCGTCTGGAAAGAGATAAGTTGGGCGCGAGATTTTCGTAAGACCGGCGAAGTTCGATATCGGAGATTTGCCAATTTAAATTGGCACAAGCATTAATTTCTCTTTGGGTTTGAGGAGCCGCACAGTTGGGTTGTTGTGTCAGTTGAAAAAGCGGTACGGTCTGAGGAATTTCGGTCGCGATCGCATTGCCCGCAAAACAGCTATAGCCGATCGCGAAACTTCCCGTACCAATAAAATCAAAGAGCTTTTTAAGCTTAGTACTATCTAAAATTAAAGACATACTAATAATGGCAAGTCAAAAGATATATTGAATGGGTTATTATTGCATATTTTTGACGATATGGGTATGTTTTAAGATATTTTTACAACGATCTTCCAACTCTTAAAAGCTAATCGATTAATCGATGGTTTTTGCTGAGAGTTTTCCGATCTCCGAGCACCCGATCGGGTGCTCTGTGTTTAAAAAGGACTGCCAATCATGGTAAATCCGGCCCAGTAGTAAGGATGAGACAAGGCGATATTCATCGGCCCGGTACTATCTGGAGGCAGAGATATCTCACCACTCGGACCGACAGTCCGATCGTCAGACAGGCGCACTTCCCCCTCCAACATGGCAATTTGAGCTTGCCTGAGTGCTTCGGCTTTGGTCGGAGATTCCAGCAAAAAGCTATAAAACTCGCTCATGAGTGCCAAAGTGCCCCGATCGCTGACATACCACAAACTCGCCAAGACGGTTTTAGCCCCGGACTGCACTGCTAATCCCGCCAGACCTAACTCGGCCTGGCGATCGTCGAGGGCCGTACGACAAGCACTGAGCACCAATAATTCTACGGGAGGATCGTTCCAGTTGAGGGTCTGCAACTCCTCGAGGGTTAGACGATCGTCCCAGAGTTGAATATAAGAATTATCGAGAGTTCCCGGTTTAAACTCCGCATGAGTCGCCAGATGAATGACTCGAAAGGGTTCGGCTTCCCGTTGCGACGTCAAATTGGCTAATGTAAATTCTTCGTTCAAAAAAGACTCTCCCGACCACACAGAGGAAATGGTTTCCAACTCCACTGGGACGGCCGGTAACGGTCGGTGTTCGTCGAATTCCGATGCACCCATCGCTAAAATTCGAGCGCCATCTAAGGGTTCGTACTCTATATTGCTCAAATTAAAACTGGGAATTAAACTGATGTCATATTTTTCGACCAAAAACTGCTCCCCATCGTGAAGTGCGGCGATCGGGAGACTTCGCAAACCCGCATCCATTGAAAATAACAATGTATCGATTTCGTTATTTTCCAAATCCGTTTCCAAAGGGGCGATCGTCCATTGATAGAGTTGCTGGGCTGAAGGTAAATATCGAGTATTGTTAATGGGAAAACTGCCTCCGGTAATTTCCCGACGAAACTCCCGCGCCACTTCCAAAACTTCCTCCCGATCGACATCGGGAAGTTGACGCACCACAGACGTGCCGCTCGAAGACATTAGCACCAGTTCCAATCGCTGGGGATGTACCACAACATAGAGAATGCCAATTTTTTTTCCGGTTTGCGACTCGATTTCTCGAAATACCGCTTGAGCGTTACCTTGAGATAATCGGCGATCGACGAGATCGATTTGTCCCCCCAGATATGCAGAAAATTCTGCATTACGGTCTTTTTCAACATTTTCAAATGCTTCGTTAGACAGTCGATCTTCGATCCAAACTCCCTCCATGCGATCGCCATTGGCAAAAGTAAATACACCTTGACCGTGTTTTTTATTATCGCGAAATTCTCCTTCGTAAACATCTCCGTTGGCAAAGGTAAACGTTCCTAATCCATTGCGTTTGTCCTCTCGAAACTCACCCTCGTAAATATCCCCATTACTAAAGAAAAGAATGCCTCGACCGTTCCGACGATTGTCGCGAAACTCGCCTTCGTAGCGGTCGCCATTAGCAAAGGTGAAAAGGCCGACACCATTGCGTTGTCCGTCGCGAAATTCACCTTCGTAAACATCTCCGTTGGCGAAGGTGAAAATACCGCGACCATTCGCTTCTCCATCGCGAAATTCACCTTCGTATTTATTGCCGTTACTATAAATACATTGACCAAATCCATTGAGTTGACTGTCTTGAAAATCTCCCTCACATTGAGTTCCATCCCCAAACGTGACGGTTCCTGCCACAGAAGGTAACGATAAGCCGATCGCGCCGACGATTCCCAGCAGCGAGAGACCTAAACCTAATACTTTCTGTTGACGAATGACTTGCTTAACACGCATAAAGTTACAACTTTTTAAAGTTCCGCAAAAAAGGCAACCCATCTAAATTATGAGTAGGGTGCTGGGATTAGACTTCAGGGAACCTAAGCGAAAATACTCATCTCCCAAATAACCCACACCCAATAAATTTCGCGCACAAGACCTGTTGGCCCTGGCGAAGACCGATATTCACACCCAAAAACATCCGAAAATTTTCCTCAATCTCCTTGTCTGGGGGTCGCGAGCTGAGGCAAGTAAATTTATCGATCTCCCAGTGCGATCTTTTTCCCTTTTCCGTATTTTTCCCCTATTTTTAGCTTAACAATTTTGAATGCCTGAATTTTACCTGCAAACAGACTTCAACAAAATTTCCATTGCGTTAAGCTAACTGTGATGGGAGCCTGGATGCATGAGGTTCCCAAAATTCTGTCTGTGGCGATCGTCGAGCTGAGGAAAATGGGTAAATTGGGTCAGTTTCGTAGAGTCTTGTGCTTCGGCTTGTTGGTCGGATTAGCACTCTTTTTATCAATTTCCCCCGCACGAGCATCGCTCGAATCTCGCCTCTCGAATCTAGAAGCTGATTTTTACCAACTCGAACGCCAAGTCGATCGTTTGGGAACCGAAGTGCGGCGATGGAGTCGAGAATCGAATCGAGAGCCATCGAACTCGACTGTTACCCCCTCTTTTGCCGATTCCGAA
>NZ_JADEXN010000420.1 GCF_015207075.1 Zarconia navalis LEGE 11467 | reverse complement strand
GGGGAGTTGAAGGCAGATGGGGCGATCGATCTGTTGATGATGCTGCCGGGGTTTTCTCCAAATTGCAACCCCACCGGAACGTTAATGCTTAATAACGGCGATGCATTGGGTTCTGTAGCGCTGTAAAAACTGCCATCATCAAACACCACACTCTCTGCACTGCTGCCGAAAAAAGAACCCCCAATATCCAACTGGGCATTTTCCCCAAAAGCAATTCCTGCCGGGTTAATTAAAAATAGATTGGCCGCACCATTGGCGCGAATGAGTCCATCGATGTTGGATAGATTCCCTCCAGTGACGCGGGCAATAATGTTGTCGATGGTGAGGGCATTGTCGAAATAGGCAGTTCCCCCGGCAGGAACGTTGAATTCCCCGAGGCTGTGGAAGAGATTGCTGCCGGCTTCCATACCGCCAGAAATCCGTTGTAAGCCATCCTCCACGGTGACGGTGGAGTTGCTTGGCAGAGTGCTGTCAGGGACGATTTGGGCGGAGGCTTCCGCACAAAGCAACACAAGGAAAGCTATCAACGAAATCGGGAGTAATTCGTTTGCTATCCAGGGTGGATTCGACCTATGAATTGAAGAGGGAAAATGCATGGGATCTGTCAAGTTAGGATAAATAAGCTTGTCAGTTGATTCCGATAAATTGAGACAATTAATAAGAGAAGTTCCTTCATTAAATGTCAGATACAGTCACGATTAAATCGGTCGATCGATCGAACTTCGAGAAAAACATCTGTTTCAATGGGTTCGATCGTCGAGACTACTAAAAGTCGTCGAGATCGTTAATCGGTACTAACAAGATAGAGAAAAAGATTTTGACTCGATGATGAGGTAGATGCGAGATCGAGCAGAAGCTGTTGATTGTATATCAATATAAGGTCGTCAGTGTCATCAGCAAAATTACGGAAATCTTTAAAGTTTGGAACAAAGCCCAGCTTCTCGATCGAACTCATGCAGCCATCGAACGCAATTTTTAGAGAACTTCTAAGAATGCTTGAATTCAGTTCGATCGATCCCCTAGAGAATAGAAATAAAAAATACCCGATTTATTCAAGAAAAACCGGGAAATCTACGCTCTATATTTTTTTGTTTTTAATACGAGAAGCTTGTATTTGAGCTGTCGTCCATCGCGTTGCCGTTGTGGTAATCGACAATTAGCAATCGAGAAACATTGCGCTCTTCACCGATGCTTTCAGTAACGCCGGTTCGAACCACGGGGAAGAAGGGAGAACCTTCTCCAGAATTAATCGTTACAGAACGCCTTGCTCTCGAAGTGCGGATTGAATCGCTTCCAAGCGGCGCTTTTGGTCTCGTTTGAGCTTTGCCCAACTATTGCCAAAACCAGCCGCTTCCAAACTCTGGGTTTGGGGATTGACGTAACTGTACATCCTCGCGTTTAACAATGCGTCGAGTCCCTGAAGACCTTTCTCTCGCGCCTTGTTCAAATTGTCTGGAAAATGATATCCAGCCTGGGGAGATTGGTTGAGTAAATCCGCTGCCACCACTAGATCTAAGATCGAAAGATCGATCCCGCGGTCGCGCGCTTGGCGTTTAACTTGGGTCATTTGTCTTTTTAAGCGAGCAAGCTGTCGCAAATCCGCTTGTCGAGGAGTATTAGCACCATGCTGGTAGCTGAACGTTCCCAGATTTAAGGCTCCGTTACCGGGATCGCGATGACCCGCATATCGTTGGGTGGTTCCTCCGCTGGAGGTACGAGTTCCTTCTGCAACGCCGATGGCGACGGAACCAGCAGAATCTGGGGTTGCAAATAGCTTCAGCCAGCCATCGTCAGACTCGCTGTTGTTGGAGTTGGGGTAAAACAACGTTGGAGAGAATGTTTGTCCCGACTTCGTTTTGCTACCAACGCCTACCCACCGATTCCAATTTCCCAAGTCGATCGATATTTCTCCATTGGTTCGATTTAACCATGAGTTCGATGGGGAATTGGCTGTCCTACTGAGGGCTGTGGTGGTATAGAAATGTTCTGCCATACCGGCGATCGCCCAACTCGAAGCAGACTCCCAATCTCTATCCGAGGCAAACTCGTGCAGCAAGCTGCGATCGGTCTTGCGAGTTGAAGCTCTTGCTTTTTCTGGAGAGGTGACACTGTCACGAAATTCTCTGCGACCTCGTAAGGAGAGATTTTCTGCTTCTCCAGTCAGCCATTGACTCAAAGCGGCAACAATTGCAATGAGGGCCGTCGGAATAACAATTTTTGAGATGTGATTTGAAACAAACATCAAAACTAACTATCCATACACCCTATTCCATCTAACTAAAACGTTATTTTATTTCAGCGTGGAAGTCAAATTTTTAACGATCCCCGGTTTTTTGAACGGATTAAAACTCGATAATTCACGCTTATGAGAACCATAAATTTATTGATTCGAAAAACCGAATTTGAAGGTTCGGTTGACAGCTACACCCAATCGATCTCGCGGGCGATCGAGTTGAGTCTCAATACAGAAGACTTGCTGACTGGATGATTTTGACGCCTCGATCCCCAATGCCCTGAAAATATTCCCAGTGATATCTACAGTATTAAGATAATCTTGTCAACATTCAATAGATTGAAATTTTAAAACCTCCGAGTCTCTAACCCATTGACAAAAAGTGGGGATCGCATTTTTTGAACTCAAGTTGAAAGGCAAATATGACACTTTATCAACTGGTTTTAAAAATAGGATGGGAGAGGAGTGCCAACATTCATAGAGAGCTGGGGGAATACAGAGGGTACTAACAGTGTATGAACAAATTTTTAACGATCTCCCCATCTGCCCATCTCAAGACAATACGAGTAGAGCGATCTCGCCGGGATCTCCACAACCCATCGGCACAAATTTCTCAAAATGTTAAGAACTCAATCGTATTGAGAGATCGAGCTTGACCTATAATCTTAAATACGATTCACTAAAAGCTTCAGTTAATTCAGTTAAGTTCCAAGAGGTTCCCCGCCGTGCAACTGCAAAGAGTAGCGGCAAAGCGTGCAACAGGCGCATTTGCCCTGATCGATAGTTTAAAGCGCCACGGTGTCCGGCATATTTTTGGCTATCCCGGTGGCGCGATTCTTCCCATCTACGACGAGTTGTATCGGGCAGAAGCTCGGGGCGACGTACAGCATATCCTCGTCCGCCACGAACAAGGGGCATCCCATGCGGCCGATGGCTACGCCCGTGCCACCGGTGAAGTGGGCGTGTGCTTCGGAACCTCCGGGCCGGGGGCTACCAATTTGGTGACGGGTATTGCCACCGCCCACATGGACTCAATCCCCATGGTGGTTGTCACCGGACAGGTTCCACGCCCTGCCATCGGCACCGATGCATTTCAAGAAACCGATATCTTTGGGATTACCCTGCCTATTGTCAAGCATTCTTATGTCGTTCGCCAGCCCGAAGATATGGCGAAAATCGTCGCCCAAGCCTTTCATCTAGCGGCGACGGGACGACCGGGACCGGTACTGATCGACGTGCCCAAGGATGTGGGAGTTGAAGAATTTGACTACATCCCCGTAGAACCTGGGGATATCGAGATGCCGGGATATCGTCCCACTCTTAAAGGTAATCCCCGCCAAATCGACTTGGCCATCGAGTTACTCACCCAGGCACGGCAGCCGTTGATGTACGTCGGAGGTGGAGCGATCGCCGCTAACGCCCACGATCGAGTTCTCGAACTGGCGGAACATTTCCAAATTCCGGTCACCACGACACTGATGGGGAAAGGGATATTTGATGAAAATCACCCCCTGTCGGTGGGAATGTTGGGAATGCACGGCACGGCCTATGCAAACTTTGCCGTGAGCGAGTGCGATCTGCTCGTTGCCATCGGTGCGAGATTTGACGATCGGGTGACGGGAAAACTCGATGAATTTGCCTCCCGCGCTAAAGCGATTCATATCGATATCGATCCGGCAGAAGTGGGTAAAAACCGCGCTCCAGACGTGCCGATCGTCGGGGACGTTCGCAAGGTGCTAACGCAGCTCTTACAACGCTTGGCAGAAGCTCCCGTTCCGAAAAACGAAGAAAATACCCAAGGGTGGCGGCATCGGATCGATCGCTGGCGGGAAGATTATCCCCTCGTGGTTCCCCAACCCGATGATAGTATTTCGCCTCAAGAAGCGATCGTGGAATTGGCGCGCCTTGCCCCCAATGCGTTTTATACCACTGATGTGGGTCAACATCAAATGTGGTCGGCTCAGTTTCTCCGCAACGGTCCGAGGCAGTGGATTTCCAGTGCGGGTCTGGGAACCATGGGTTACGGTTTACCAGCCGCCATGGGAGTAAAAGTGGCTCTGCCCGATCGCCAAGTCGTCTGCATCAGCGGCGATGGCAGCTTCCAGATGAACTTACAGGAATTGGGAACCCTGGCTCAGTACGGCATCAATGTCAAAACGGTCATTCTCAATAATGGTTGGCAGGGCATGGTTCGTCAGTGGCAGGAGGCATTTTTCGGGGAGCGCTATTCCTCTTCCAATATGGAGGTGGGAATGCCTGATATCGAGTTACTGTGCAAAGCTTACGGACTCGAAGGAATTTTGGTGACCCGTCGGGAGGAACTCACCGAGGCGCTCGCCACGATGTTGGCGACCGATAAACCGATGGTGCTTGACGTGCGGGTGACCCGCAACGAAAACTGCTACCCGATGGTGGCACCGGGTAAGAGTAACGCCCAGATGCTCGGCTTGCCCGATCGTAAAACCCTCGAAAAAGCCACCGAATTGGTGTACTGCCCCAGTTGCAGTGCTAAAAACCCAGCCACTCATATCTTCTGTCCCGAGTGCGGCACGAAACTCTAGCAGTCTTTACCTAAAAGCAACGCGATTGCGGGTTCTCGACTTCGGGAACCCTTCTTTTTTCAACAGATCGATCGCACGGCGTGCTGGGTGGCTTTATTTTTCAGAGATTGCCTAACCTGGATTATTCATCAAACGCGCTCACTCCCGATCGTGAGCGAACCTCACGCAAACAGACTGTTGTTCGGGTAAATTACCAATCTGCTTGCTAGGCAAGGCGATGGCACGATTTTCGTCGAACCTTAGGAATAATGCAGGCTAAACTCCGGGAGTTGGGAAGCTGCGGGAAACGCGATCGGTTAGGGCTTGCAGCGCCTCCGATATCTTGACGGGAGGTGGGGCGGGTTGATGGAGATCGCGGGCTGAGGATGCAAGAGATGCCACAG
>NZ_JADEXN010000419.1 GCF_015207075.1 Zarconia navalis LEGE 11467 | reverse complement strand
CCTTCAGTATCAGTCGATCGGTGAGTTTTGTCTTCATCACAGTTTGTAATCGATCGACAATTCCCGAATTCAACGACTGTTAAGGGTTTCAGGCATTTACGCTCGGCGTTGTGAATAATCCAGGTTAGGAAGATGTCTAAAATTTCCGAGACGAGAATCGAACAAATACCGTTCGGAAAGTAGAAAAGTAGATGGCAACTTCTTCTCAAACGCTGATACTTTTGAAGACCGTTAAGAACTTGGCAAACCAACAGCTTTGGCTTTGGCTTCTACTCGCTCTCTTGTTTCTGACATGAGAGCAAAAATAAAAATGGCTTCGTAGATTAAGTTTTCCATCCGCACCTGCTCGGCTGCCGTTCATTGGAGAAAATTCGTGGGTTGGGGCAGTTCTTCACTCTCATCGATGACAATATGCCAATTGGGAATCTGGCTGAGAACGCGAGCGATCGGTTTATGGCGTAAATATGGCTTAGAAAAGGCTTGTCGAGTAGAATAAACAGGGAGTTTTGGAAACATCTAGAACCTCGGGTTAAATTATGGCTAAAATTATCCAGACGAAGCTCGAGCTAAATTGAAAGTAAAAAGCTTTATGCAACGAGTTTTTCGTTACAAATGGGACAAGAAAAAGAATTAAAGAAAACTCGACTTTCTCAAGTCTTTTCGTTGACGTTTTAAATTGTTGGTGACCAAATTTAAAGATCGAACGATTTTAGAAGCGATTTAGTTTAGAGCAAATCTCTAGAAAAATTTTTTGACAAGACTGCTGAAATTCTGAAAAAGTGCATCGAGTAGGCAGTAACGTTATTAGTGCCTTTTATCGCAGTTTTGAGTACGGTTTGCAGTGTTGTGACGACCGCCGAAGATTTAAACTTAACATTATAAAATTTGATAAGTTTTAGCTTCGTGCTAATGTACTACAAAATAGAATACCATATTATTTAACATTTGTCTATGCTCGATCGAACATCTGTAAAACTTCGATCCCCATTCAGATTAAGCTCGATCGACTCCAGACAAACGCTGAAACTCGCTTTTAACAACTCGATCGATCGCTTCTGACATCAAATCGACAATGGCTTCGTAGATCGAGTTCTCGATTTGCAATTGCTCTTCTGTTGTAAATTGAATCAATATGGATTGTTTGGGTAATGTTTTCCTTCTATCGACGACAATATACCGATTGGGAATCTGAGAGAAAACGCGAGCCATTAATGTTTGACGCAAGTACGAGTCGGAAAATATCTGTTGATAGGGATAGACCGGAAGTTCGTTCAGAATTTGGTTGACTTCTTTAGTCACGTATAACAAAGTCAAATTTAGAAGTTTTGGAAACATTCAAAACCTCAATAAAGTAATGACAAGCTAGAGTTGACTTTTTAAAGCTCGGACTGATTTAAATTTGACGACTCAAACTATATAGTGCTTTTTCGATCTATAAGAGAAAAAAATTTGAGTTTATCCTAGAGTCGAGAACTTAAAAACTAGGGCGTACCTAACAAAACTAAAGATTCTATGCTATGTAGAGATAAAGATTTGACAAAATTTAAGCGTTGATAGATATAGAGACTTAGAAAAGGCTTATTTTAGAAATAGACAGTGCTAAATGAAAGAGCCACAATCTAAATAGAGGACACTTGCAAAAAGTCTAGTTACTAAGCGCAAAACCACTCGACCCTCTCTAAATCAGCGAATACAAATATGGGATGAGCTAAAAGATTTCCATCAGATGAATTAAAACTAACCTACAAATCGTAACCGTCATGGCAAAGATTTGAGTAAATATTAAAAATATTTTGAAAAGTATTGCTAGCGGACGACTGATTTAGAAGTTGCAAATAAATAAGATACAATTAGTATGTTATTAACAACGTGCAAGCTCTTTTGCGCCCAAAAGTGCATCTCGGGCAGTAACAAGATTAGTGCCTGTCGAAGCAGTTTTTAGTCTAACGTGCGGGATGACGATTGCGTGCGAATCACTTCGTGTCAATCTCTTTTTAGAATAGTGATACATCGAAAAAAATTTGTCTGTATGATACCGAACGCAAGTTCGATCTATTCTGAATGATGCTCCTAACTGAGTCCCCTCTCGACTTCAAACAACCGTTGGAACTCGTTCTTGACAACTCGATAGCATTCGCAAGCCGCATCTTCCAAATTTTCGCCATCGATAATAGTAATTTTCCCTCGGCTGTAGCGAATCATTCCCGCTCGTTGCAACGTAACCGCCGCGATGGTGACTCCAGAACGACCCGTCCCCAGCATTGTGGCAATAAACTCTTGAGTTAGAAGTAGATCGTTCGAGAGCGTGCAATCTCGAGCGCTGAGCAACCACCGCGCCAACCGTTTCTCAATCGTATGCTGGCGATTGCAAGCGGCTGTCTGTGCGGTATGGGTAAATAGAGCTTGGGTGTAAAGCAACAGCAGTTTTTGCAGCTCTCCCCCCCGAGAGAACTCGTCTTTGATAATATCTGCCCTAATCCGTTGTGCACTGCCCGCCACTTGAACGATCGCTCGGTTGAGACTTGAAGTGCCACCCCAAAGAATCGGAAGACCGACCATCCCTTGATTGCCAACCAAGCCAATTTCCGTCGTCGCCCCATTTTCCACGATCGAGACGAGAGAAACCATTGCTTGATGGGGGAAATAGGCATATTCGATCGGATCTTTCGGTTCGTAGAGGACTTGACCTAACGACAGAGGCACTTGCTTTAGGTAGGTCTTTAGACGCCCGTAGGCCGACGTGGGTAGTGCAGCTAATATTTTGTTGATGGAGTTAACGGGGGTAAAGAAATTTTCTCGAACAGTATCGATCGAGCTTTTAAACTGAGAAGGCAATCGTTAAGATCGCACCTAATTTTACTATGTTAGTTTGAATCACTTTCCCTTCAAAAATTTACATTAATGACTGAGTAATTCTTGATTTTCCTCCAGGATTTTTTCTCGGTTATCTTCTATATCAGGCATCATTCTTTCAATCCAAAGTTCTTGAATTAAAACTTTGATAACAACAACTAGCGGAAGCGCTAAAAATAATCCTAAAAAACCAAAGAAAAAGCCAAAAGTCACCTGAGATAATAACGTTACAGCGGGTAAGAGCGACACTTCTCTCTTCATCACGATCGGGGTTAAAACGTTACTTTCAATCTGCTGAATGGCAATATACAGTCCAATCACTGCGCCTGCTTTCCAGGGTGCGTCGAGCAGAGCGATCGCCGCTGGCGGAATCACGCTCATCACCGGGCCGACATTGGGAATAAACGTTAACAAACCGGCAATTAAAGCATTAACGATCGGCAGTTGGACGCGCAACAACCATAAGCCGATTCCACTGAGGGCGACAATCACCGTCATATTGAACAAAATCCCGATAAACCACCCGAGCAAAGATTCTTCACAGAGATCGAGAATTCGAGCGACTTTGGGTTTGTGACGATAGGGAAATAAACTCAAGAATGCTTTTTTATAAGAGCGCGGATCGAAAAGAAGCATTAGCGTAACGACAACAACCAGCAAAAAGTTAAGCAGAAAATCAACCGAATTTGAGAAAACCGTAAAAAATCCGCTAAAGACTCCATTCCCATAGTTTTGCAAATGGTTCAAGACTTCTCGAACGCTTTTAATATCTAATAAAATTTTCTCAATTCTAGGAATTTGCAACCATTCGTATCGATCTTGAAGCTGCTCGATTCCAGCCGGAACGATGTCAACCCATTGTTGCCATTGATTGGAAACGGATGGGACAATTTTTAAAAAGATAGCAGTCAATACCGCTAAGCCTATCACTACAAAAAAAATAACCGCGAGTCCCCGTTGTTTGAGACCCGCTTTTTGTAACTTGCGAACGGGTGCATTGAGGACGGTGGCAAAGACGATCGCCGTAAATGCAAGTAAAACAACTTGCCGAATTTGCCATAATATATAGATAGAAACTGCGAGATAGAATAAGCTTGCTAGTTTCCAGAATTTCACGATCTTGTCTCCTAAACCTAAAATTTGTAAAACACGAGGAAGGCTCGAAAAATGATTGCGACTAGCTTTTAACCTGAAAGGTAACTAGATATTGTAGTCGATCGCTCGACAAAGTTGATGAACCTTTAGGGATAGATTGTCTTGTGAAAACAACAGTGTTCTGTCCGTGGGTCGAGTTGAGAGTTGACGATCGATTCTAACTTTAGATAGTTGCGCGGCTCCACATTTTTACCGAAACTAAGCAAAAAGACTCAAGTATTCGATCGAGAAAACCTTACTAAACTGGCGATGAACCTGAAGAAGATTTGGAAATTGATCCGAGAAGCCTTCCAAGAATGGCAAAAAGATAAAGCCTCGCGCTTAGCGGCTGCCCTGGCTTACTATACAGTCTTTTCCCTCGCGCCATTACTGATCATCGCCATCGCGCTTGTCGGGGCAATTTTTGGTGAAGAAGCAGCTCGGGGTGAAATTGTCGGTCAAATCCAAGGATTAGTTGGTCTTGAAGGGGCAAAAGTCGTTGAAACCGCGATCGAAAATGCCAACAAACCCGATACCGGTAATGTCGCTTCGATTATTAGCGTCGTCGTACTTCTGTTCGGTGCATCTGGAGTATTCGCCCAACTTCAAGAGGCTCTGAACACGATTTGGGATGTAAAAGCCAAACCCAAAACGGGAATTTGGGGTTTGGTGAGAAAGCGAATTCTCTCTTTTTCTGCGGTCTTGGGAATTGCTTTTTTGTTACTTGTTTCTTTGGTGGTCAGTGCGGTACTTTCCATTCTCGGGCATTACGCATCTGGCTTACTGCCCGGCGCCGATTTTCTCTGGCAAATTCTGAACATTGCAGTTTCTTTAGGATTTATCACTGTGCTGTTTGCCCTGATGTTCAAGTATCTCCCCGATGTCAAAATTCAGTGGAGCGATGTCTGGGTGGGAGCGGCGATTACTGCCGCGCTCTTTACCATTGGCAAGTTTGCATTGGGATTGTATCTCGGTGGGGGAAGTTTCGGTTCTGCCTACGGTGCGGCCGGTTCCTTAATCGTTTTTTTGTCGTGGGTGTATTATTCCGCCCAAATTCTGTTTTTCGGGTCTGAATTTACGCAAGTTTACGCCCGACGCTACGGTTCGCGCATCGTGCCCGACCGACACGCCGTTCGAGCCGACAAAGACGGGGGGACGAAGCACGATATCCAGACTTAATATGGCGGTTGCTAT
>NZ_JADEXN010000418.1 GCF_015207075.1 Zarconia navalis LEGE 11467 | reverse complement strand
ATTCGGTGGGGGGAAATGGTTCGGGACTAAAGCTGGGAAGGGCAACCGGAGACGCTTCCATTTCCGTTGTTCGGGCCGGGTCTTCGGTCGATTCCGACGCGATCGCTTTCTTGAGGCTGACGGTAAAAGATGGCGCGGTCGAGTCGAGGCGAACGGCTTCGTATTCCCCAGCCCAATGGGAACTGCGACGCTGAGTGGGGATCTCGAGTGCGGTTGGAAGGGAGTCTAAGGTTGGATGTTCCTGAGAGTGGGAATTGGGATCTCCACCGGGTAAGCTCCCACCTTCGAGTTGCTGTTGAATCAGGCGGACGTGGCTGTAGAGGCGATCGATCTCTTGTTCGAGGACGCTGACTTTGGTGGCGAGGTGAGAGTTATTTAAATAATCGACAACCCCGGCTAGAGAATCTCGCAAACTGGCATATTGCTCTTGTAACTGCACGATTTCTTGGTACACAAGCTGTAAATCGTCGAGTTGCGACAGTCGCCCTTGACTCGGAGTCGCCGCCACCGGACTGATTAGGGGGGTAGTCGAATCGAGTTTGCTACCAAGGGGTTCGGGCAATCCTCGAACCTGTTGCTCGAAGGTTTGTAGGTCTTGGGAGAGTTGTTGGTGAACCCGGACGATCGCCCCGGTCATTTGTCGCTGCGGCCACTCGTTGAGCCACCGACGGTTCACCAAGTTGAGCAACAGCGAACAACACAGAGGAACGCTGGCATAGAGGAAT
Source organism: Zarconia navalis LEGE 11467 (assembly GCF_015207075.1). Classification (GTDB taxonomy): domain Bacteria; phylum Cyanobacteriota; class Cyanobacteriia; order Cyanobacteriales; family Geitlerinemataceae; genus Zarconia; species Zarconia navalis. Next base: position 4,462 of record NZ_JADEXN010000418.1, on the reverse strand, counting down.
TGACCCGAAAAGGCTGCCATAGCCGAACCGACTGCGGAACTCGCCCAGCAGAGATATTCTGTCGCTTCTAACCGATTGGAGTTACTCAACGGTATTATCCTTCTTTCGATGCCCGTTATCGTGGGCGTGCGAGCCAAAACCCGAAGCGGCAAACCGCTTTGATTTCTCGTAGGGCTTCGATCGCTTTCGGGTAAAACAAAACAATTTGCCCTTTAGTTTGCCCTTTAGATCTATAGCACTACGAAGACCGGTTCGGACAATCGATCGAATCGGCAAGTTTCTTTCTCCCCTTGCTCGTACGCCAATCTCCTTATGGGTTCTTCTATGAGCTATACTCCCCATTTTGCCACTCGATCGCCCCCTCGAAGCTGACCGCGACCGATCGAGTGCCCAGAATGAGGAAATGAAACATAGAGGTAACGTCCTCCCACGGACGAGGAGACTCCAGAGACGGTATGCTGAGATCGGTCTGGTCTAGCATGACTTTGGATTCAAGAATTCAACTTCATCGATTCGATCGCGTAAGTGCGGACATCGTCGATCCGCTTGCTCGACGCGCGATCGTCAAGTCCGCATTCTGTCCAGACTGGCTGTTTTAGAACTCATCAATATGACCTTCAAACAAGCAATCTTGACGGCGCTGACGATCGTGACGACAGCTCTGATCGGATTGTCATTGCTCGGTAGCTGGCAAAAACCTCAAATTCAGGGTCAGCTCGAACTTTCTCAAATTAACTTGGTGCTGCAAGCGGCCGAGTGGCAACCGGACGAACCGGAACTAGTCGAGTTGCGCGATCGCTTGTTTGGTGAGGAAGTGTTTGAGGAAGCCCTAACGCAATATCAAAACTCGCAAGAGGTCGTCACCACCAATCTGACCGACCTGCGCGATCGACTCGATACGTTGACCCTGCGGGAAGTTCCGGCAACGGTTGCCGAAACCCAAGAACTCAAAACCAATCTCGATCGATTGACCGCCCTCGAAGATACGTTAGATTTGCGCTTGGGTCTTTTGCAAGCGCGCCAAACCCAAATTCAAGAGGCTCGTTCGAGTTGGAAGGCGGCGCTCGATCGCTCCGAGAACCTTCCAAATTCCAGTAAGACTGGCGAAGTGGCCCGAATTTTGGTGGCGCTGTGGGACGATCCGCCTCAAGTTCCCGTCGATGCCGAGCGCCAACTCCAAACGAGTTTAACGGGCTGGTTTCGCAATCGCGCCCTAGAGCAACTCTATCAAGTCCAAGGGCGATCGGATGCCTTCGTTCGACTGATCGCTCGAGAACAGCAACGGGCCGAGAGTGCCGTCTACAAACTCGTCCTCATCAACGGTGTTTCGATCGTCGGATTAGTCGTTGGTTTGGGATTGCTCGTCTTTTTGCTCTGGCAGCGGTTTGCAAAGGGGAAAGACTCGATTCTCGTCCTCGACGATCGCGCCAAGTGGTCGGTTCCCTGGAATTGGGAAATCGTCGCTCAAGTGGTGGTTCTCGGCTTTTTCATCACCTTCTTTCTCGGGCAAACCATTGCGATCTCCGTTATCCTGCCGCTCGCTATCAAGCTATTCGATTTGAGTGCGAGTCTCTCCGCCGTCCGGTTGCAAGCCATTTCTATTTTGGCGAGTTACGCCTTAGCTGCCGCCGCCGGACTTTTGGTGATGTATCTGTCTTTAGCACCGTTCCGTCCCCTGCCCGAAGATTGGTTTAAGTTCAAATTGGGGGGAAAAGATTTTTTGTGGGGATTGGGAGGCTATTTTGCTGCCGTTCCGTTAGTAATCGGCATCTCCTTACTCAACCAACAAATCTGGAAAGGACAAGGGGGTAGCAACCCGATTTTAGAAATTGCTTTGCAGGGGCAAGATTGGGTGGCGATCGCCTGTTTTTTTCTCACCGCTTCGATCGCCGCACCGCTATTTGAAGAGTTTATTTTTCGCGGCTTTTTACTTCCGGCTCTCACAAACTATCTCCCAGTTTGGGGAGCGGTTGTTGCCAGCAGTCTGGTCTTTGCCATGGCGCATCTGAGCCTATCGGAAGTGCTACCCCTGGCCACATTGGGCATCGTCTTGGGCACGGTTTACGCCCGATCTCGCAATCTCCTCGCTCCCATCCTCCTCCATAGTTTGTGGAACGGCAGCACCTTGCTGAGTCTATTCGTTCTCGGCAGCTCGAATTAATTCGATCGCACTTCTGACGATTTTAATTGATGAGTTAAGCAGAGATGAGGATAAGTTTGAATTTTATCTCGATCGAGCTTTGGGTACGATCGCCATGACGGATGATAATAATATGAATACCCACTCTAGCGTTGTTGAATGCACTGATGCCCGCACGGGATGTTTACCATGATGCCGTCAAACAAGCTTTAATTCAGGACGGCTGGACGATTACCGACGACCCATTGCATTTAAAGTGGGGGCGCAAGGATATGTATATTGATTTGGGGGCATCCCAATTACTCGCAGCGCAAAAGGAAGAACGTAAGATAGCAGTAGAGGTGAAAACGTTTCGCGGTCGTTCTGAGCTGGATGATTTGGAAAAAGCGCTAGGACAGTACGTTCTTTACTTTGATGTTCTGGGTGAGTTGCAACCAGAACGATTACTTTATCTGGCGTTACCCATTTGGGTTTATGAAAGCTTGTTTGAAGAACCTCTCGGTCAGTTATTACTAAGAAAGAAGCGCTTACGTTTGATTGTTTTTGAACCGACGCAGGAGTTGATTGAGCAATGGATACCGTCAGTTTAGAGCAGTGGAGAGATATTATCGAACAGGTGTTGCGCGATTATGCTTCGATACCCTATTCCTATAGCGAAGTTAAGAAGGAAACGGTTTTCGATCGCCACCAAGATCGCTATCTAATTTTAGTATTGGGTTGGGAAGGACATCGCTACGAACACGGCTGTACGATTCATCTCGAAATTCTTGACGATAAAATCTGGATTCAGCGAGATGGAACGGAAGAGGGAATTGCTTTAGATTTGGAAAATGCGGGAATTCCAAAAGAATGCATCGTCTTAGGATTTAAACCGCCTGAAGTCCGTCCTCTAACTGGGTATGCAGTGGCTTAAGGGGTACGACTCAAGCCAACTTAGCTCAATAATTAAAAATTTGTAGGGTGGGCAGTTTTTCTTGCAGACATCTAACTTCTACACTAGTTAACAAACTGCCCACCAACCTCGACTATCTGCGATCGGGATAAAGCCTATCCTGGATTCATCCAACCTTTAATACAATCCTTGGTAATATTCACGTAAGGATTATCCAGAACCTCTTCAATTGCTGTTTCTCCAGCCGCTTTTAACGCACCAACGACACGACGCTTGAAACTCGGAGTGGTTTCATAATCCACATAAGCGACGATTTCATCATAGGTTGCATCTGGCTCCTCGGCTTCTAACTGATGAATGAGTTTCTGGATTGCTTTTGCTGCATCTACCAGGGCTTTCTCATTTTTAGAAGAATAGTTATATTGATTGGCTTGCTGTCGAGCGTTGTCTGAAACTTTGTTGGCGTAGTTGGCAATATTCGCGTCTCTCAAATCCGTATTGAATGTCTCTGATCTCGATTCGCTTCTATCACCCGAGTTAATATTTGCTTCTACATTTCCCTGGATATCACCTTGAACTAAATTTCCAGAGAAATTACTGTTACTGAGTTTAATTAATTTGTTATCCATCTTAGTCTCCAGTCAATAATCTTACATTCTACCGATATGAAACATTTCCTCCAGTATCTCCCTGAATAAAGTTTCAAGACGGAGAAAGGCGGAAAAGAACGGATTGAGTTGGCTATAATATTAGCTAACTCTTACCCCTTAAATGATGCAGGTTGACGAAATCGTGAAACTTATCGATGAAGCAGTCTATGCAAAGACGGGAAAACACTTAAATGACTTGCAGCGTGGCATTATTGAGGGAACGCTGAAGCGACAAAAGTATTCTGAAATTGCAGAAGGCTATAATTGTACGCCGGGTCATGCAAAAGATGTGGGTTACGAACTTTTGCAACTTTTATCAGATGTCTTTGAAGAACCTGTGGATAAAAAGAATCTGAAATCGGTTTTAGAACGACAGGATAATTTAAATATTTCGTTTGGCGATAGTAGTCGCAATGTTATCGGGTTTATTAATGTTTGTTCGGACTCATCTGATTCTGACCCAAAAAACGATTGCCCCCAAACTCAACCCGATCGACAACACAACCTCACCGAAACAGAGATAGAAGCGATCGCAAAATTACGGCAGTTTGGTTTGGATAGTACCCAAATTGCTGAAGCACTGCAACTGTCTTTAGATGAAATCGAAAAGCTCAAATCTGAAGAGGTAAGTTGAAGCTTAATTTGTTTTTTGTACTAAATTTTAATATAGCTTTCGCCATTTACTAGTACCTTATCACAGCCTGAAACCCTTGTAAACTCGTTCGGAAATGACCCTATTTTCCCTGAATTTTTAGGTCAGTTTGGGCGACTTTACACAAT
>NZ_JADEXN010000417.1 GCF_015207075.1 Zarconia navalis LEGE 11467 | reverse complement strand
CCTACGACTACATCGGCACATTGGGGGGATCGTTTCACTTGAGTTTTGAGTACGATCCTCTCTGCGAGTAGAGTTTTACCCAATCCGATCGCTCTAGGATTCGATCGAATAAGCCTTGACTCGATCGAGAATCTCCTCCAACTCCATCACCAATTCATCCACGCCTTCGAGTTGGTTATCTTTAGCTTGCATTTCAATTTGTTTAGCAATCTCAGGCATCATCAAGATTGCCGCCGTGCTGCTGGCACCTTTGATTTGATGGGCGATACCAGCGAGTTCGATGGCATCGGTTGAGTGAAGGGCGGCTCTCATTTTGGCAATGCAATTCACGGCATCTTCGGTAAAGGTTTCGAGCAATTCCTGTTGAAATTCGAGATCGCCATCGGTAATCGCTTGCAATCGCTCCAAGTCCAGCAGAGGGCGATCGTCAACTTTCCTGGGGTGGGAAGAAATTGCGATCGAATCTGCGTTCTTTTCAACGTCGGGCTTTGGGTTTTCCTCGGCTGTGGCTTCGTCGCGATCGTGGGGGTTCCAGCGTTCTAGGGTTTCAGCTAAAATTTGTAAATCGACGGGTTTGCTGATGTAGTCATCCATCCCAGCAGCCAGACATTGCTCTCGATCGCCTTCCATGGCGTTTGCCGTCATTGCCACGACCGGGGTATGCTCAGAAGAGCCTTCGCGAGCGCGCAGCATTTGCGTGGTTCGATAGCCATCGAGAACCGGCATCAAACAATCCATTAAAATGATATCGTACGCCTCTCGCTCCAGAAGATCGAGGGCTTCTCGACCGTTGCCGACACAAGTGGGTTCGCAGTAGCCGAGGGTTTTCAATTGATTGCGCAGGACTTTTTGGTTGATGGGAGTATCTTCCACCAGCAAAATCTTGAGGTCGTGCTGCCATCCTTGGCGTTGCGTTCGTTCGATGCGGGCGAGTTGAAGATTCTCATCATCGAAGATAGCCAGTAGCTCGAAGGGTTCGATGGGTTTGGTCAAACACGCCGACGCACCGGCGTCGTAAAAGCGAGCGACATTATCTTGTTGGCATTTGGCGATCGTTGCGATCCACTGAGTTTTTTCCAATTGAGGATCGAAACGAATCAAGCGTCCTAACTTTTCGCCACAAAGTTGAGCATCTTCGAGATCGATGAGTACCAGGGAATAGGGAGTTGGCGATTGCAGAGCCTCACGCAAGCGGGCAAAGGCAATCCGGGCATCGCGGACGGCCTCGAGTTCGATTCCCCAAGCTCCGAAGTAGCTGCGCAGGGTTTGCAGATCCAAGGGGTTGCGAGTGGCGACCAAGACTCTCATCCCACTCAAATCGGCATGAGGTACGGGGTAAGATAGCGTTTTGAGAGGGATGAGGGATTCAAAATCTGCTCGATCGGTCATCGACCCATTGCCCTCCCTGACCCCATCATCGGGATCGGCAGCATCGAACCGGGCCGAGAAGCAAAAAGTAGACCCCATCCCGAGCTGGCTCGATACGTCAATTTCTCCACCCATGAGGTTGACGAGTTGCCGACAAATCGCCAGACCCAAACCCGTTCCACCGTATTTGCGCGTGGTGGAAGCATCCACTTGGGAAAAAGATTGAAACAGCTTTTTTTGGTCTTCGGGTGCAATACCAATTCCCGTATCTCGAACTTCAAAACGCAAACCAATAGGAGATCGCAGTGGAGAAACTTGGGCATCGCCTTCGAGAATTGGGTCTGCCAGGGGTAAATCGTCGGTGGGACTCACGCGAATCTCAACTTCGCCTTGGGGGGTGAATTTGAGCGCGTTCCCGGCCAAATTCATCAAAACTTGCTGTAAGCGGGTGGGATCGCCTTTGACGATCGCAGGAACGCTGCTCTCGATATTCGCGAACAATTTGAGTCCTTTGGAGCGAGCTTGAGCTTCGAGTAAATCCGTCACTTTCTTCACACAGGTACTCAAGCTAAATTCGACAGACTCCAAGCGCATTTGACCGGCTTCGAGTTTGGAGAAGTCGAGAATATCGTTGACGATCGATAGCAGATTTTGCCCGCTGGTTTTCAAGGTTTCGACAAAGTCTCGCTGTTCGGGACTCAAAGGGGTGGTCAGCAGCAAGTCCGTCATGCCAATCACTCCATTCATCGGCGTTCGAACTTCGTGACTCATGTTGGCGAGGAACTGACTTTTGGCTAAACTGGCCGATTCTGCAGCCACTTTGGCTTCTTTGAGTTCGGCCGTTCGGAACAACACTCGCTCTTCTAAGGTTTGAGAGTAGCGGCGCAGTTGGGCGTTGGCTCGTTTGAGGGAAAGACGGTGGTAGGTATCGATCAGAGCGATCGCCGAAGCCGAAAAAGCCACCAGGGGGGCGACGGTAGGAATCAGCCAGCCCTCGCGAAACGCACCATAGGCGATGGCGGCCAAAACGACACCGGCGATCGGAATTTCCAAGAGCGCCCCTCCCATCCCCAAACTCCGTTTATTGGACTGGGTGACTTGCAAGAGCGTCCAGCTACCCGTTGCCCCGAGAATCGACCACACCATAATCCAGGTCCACTCGACTGGATGAAGCCAGGCACGAAGCAAGGGACGACCGTCGAGAGCCGCACCGAGCATTTGGCTGGCGATGTTGGCATGAATGACGACCCCCGCCATTTGGGGATGTTCTAGGGAGGGAGCACCGCTGTAGGGGGTTAATTCAAAGTCGTTTTCCGAAATCGCCGTGACGCCGATCAGCACGATGCGATCGGTAAAGAAGTTGGGGGGGACTCGATCTTTGAGTACGTCCGTTATCGAAATGCGGGGGAACCGATCTTTAGTCCCGCGATAGTTGAGAAAGGTTTGGTAGCCTCCAATATCTGACGGTCGGTAGTTTCCTTCTCGTCCCGTCAGGGGTACGAAGAGCGCCCGACCCAATTTATAATGTTGCTTTCCGGGTTCTTCGGGCTTGGCATTCTCGAGGGTAATTCCTTCTTGTTTTTCGAGGTACGTCAGCGCTAACATCACCCCAAGCCCGAGGCGATCGTTATTGTCTTCATCTTTGGCAGACAGCAACGCCCGACGCACTTTTCCATCGCGATCGGGCACTAAATCGGCAATTGCCACCCGCCCGAGTTCGCTCAAAATGGGTGGCGGTGCGACAGTATCTCCAGCAATTTTTTCGACCCCAAACAAGTCGGACGTCGATCGCAAAACCTCTATCAGTTTTTGGTGGCCCGGTTCGATGGGGATATCCCGATAGAGATCCAGACCGATGGCAGCGGGTTCGCCCGCTGCGATTTTCTCAATGACTTCGGCCAGGCGAGCGTCGGGCATCGGCCAGGTTCCCAACTGACCGATATCGGATTCATCGATTTCGACGATCGCGATTCGCGTATCGATGGGTTCTTGGGGCCGAATGCGAAAAAGTCGATCGATGGCTACCCATTGGAGAAGCCCAAATCCTCCGAAAATATGACCGAGGATAACAAGCGATCCCACAATCGGAGCTGTGGTTAGAATCGAACGCCATTGCCAGATTTTTAATCTAAGGTGAGACCACATGAAATAGGCCCTTCCATCATGCCAGGGTTTTGGGAAGGGAGGTCGATGACACGATCGACGATCGCCACGAGAGCGAACTCGAGGAACATTCCTCATATTCCCTCTAAATTATAAGAGAGCAGCACTCTCAAGTACTGCTCTCTTCCCGTGCGATCTCGCTCATCGCTCATACGATCGAACAACTTGTTTAACTTTTAGTTCCCTGTTGGGTGAAAAACTCAACATCGCTTCGGGTTAAACCACCCTAGCGATCTTTGCGCGTTCTCGGTTCTTTGGTACGGGCAATTACACTCTCGAAAACGACAATTGTCGATATTGGGTTCGATGGTTTTAGTCAACCAGCGGCTCGGCAGCGAGCGCTTCTAAACCCACAGAACCGAGTAAGTCCTCCCAGTTTTTTACGAGAGTGGGTTCGTTCGGTTGTGACAAACGAGCGTTCGCTAACGTACTGAGGGCATCGTACCAAATTCCCGCATCTCCGTAGACCTGAGCCAGATCGACAGCAGTGGTTTTCTCGGCGAGATTGCGGGCAACCGTCTCATCGACACTGGTGCGCCGTACGGAACCTTCAATCACTGGATTGTCGGGATCGAAGTTTGGAGAGCAGTGGATTTCAAATAGCCAGGAATAAGTTCTTTCCTCTAGAAGCTTAGCTTCTGTTGAGGGAAGTGCAATCCTGACAATACCACCCGATTCGGGTAAATTGACTTTCGTACGATAGTGGATTTCATCTTCGGGGCTTTTGAGCGTGAAAGATGCTTCCTCCGCACTCGTGGGCGGTACGTAGACGAAAAATGCCGGTCGCTCGGCCACCGTTAGAAGCTGCTCGACATTCTTGGGCAATAGGGGAGTCGCCCTGCCCCCGGCAGCTAAGGATTCTGGCGAACATTGACCGCCGTTGCGACTTGCGCCTCCAGAGGTAGGTTGTTGGGGGGTCGGCTCCACTCCATCCGGTGCGGAGAAGGTCACTGCCCAAGAAGGACCGGCCCAGAAAATTCCGCTGACTAGAACTAAAGCCGTGGCAAATCGAGAGGGGTGTTTCGAGTGGGTGTTGGTCTGTGGCATGTTCTTGTCCCTGAATTATTAAGTCTCGATTGAATGTGCACCCTAGTTCTATTATCGTAAATTATAAAAAAACTGGTGCATATAAAGATCCATCAAAGATTAAAATATTGTCCGCTAGATTTCGGTATACCGAACTCTAGCCAGCTCGCGAGCCGTTCGTTCGACTCCCTACTCCCTCCCCTGCGATCGATAGGCTACAGCCAATTGCCAACGAGGACGAACGGCGCCCAATAAAATGGGTGTTCGTATCCCGGTTGCTCCATTAAGAAGAGTTGGGCCCGACGCAGAGCTTGAGATTTGCGGGTTCCGGGCACCGACAGCTCCTGGTAGAATCGAGCCATTAGGTCGGCTGTCGATCGATCTCGAACCGTCCACAAGGTTCCGAGAGTGGAGCGAGCGCCGCTTTTGACGGCAAATCCGGCCAAGCCCAAAATCGCTCGATTGTCTCCCTTTGCCGTTTGACAAGCACTCAAAACCAATAGCTCGATGGTTCGATCTCGGGTTTCATCTCGCGATCGCAACAAACTTCCCAATTCGGATACGGGAATCCGACCGTCCCAGGTAAGGATAAAGGTCTCATCGACATTGGAGCTAAATTGACCGTGGGTGG
>NZ_JADEXN010000022.1 GCF_015207075.1 Zarconia navalis LEGE 11467 | reverse complement strand
CAGCGCCTCCAAGCGATTTTAGATTACGCACCGGCGCTAATTTCGATCGAAAACTTAGCGGGGGAATATATGGTGATTAACCGTCAAGCCCAGCAGGTTTGGCAGCTCGATCCCCAAGGAGTTTCCGAGCCAACAGAACCCGACTTACCCGCATCTAACATTGCTCGCCACCGATCGCAGAACCATCGCGATGTCCTCGATCGAGATATATCCATCTCCACAGAAGAAATTCTCTCTTTGCCCGACGGACTTCGTACTTATTTAACCGTCAAGTTTCCCTTGAAAAATACCGAAGGTCAAACCTATGCCATTGGGGGAATTTCAACAGATATTACCCAACAAAAACTAGCCGAAGGCAAATTACGTCACAAAACGCAGCAGTTAGAGCAAACTTTACTGGAATTGCGACAAACTCAGGCTCAGCTTATTCATACGGAAAAAATGTCAAGTTTGGGTCAACTCGTAGCAGGTGTCGCTCACGAAATTAATAATCCCGCAAACTTCATTCACGGTAATCTCAATCACGCTCGAATTTACATCGAAGATTTGCTCGGACTGATCGCAGCCTATCAAAACGAATACCCGCAACCCACGCCAAAAATTCGCAAGATTGCTGAAGATCTCGATATCGAATTTATTCTGGACGATTTACCCAAGCTGCTGAGTTCTATGCAGGTAGGTACGCAGCGAATTCGGAGAGTTGTAACATCGCTGCGAACGTTTTCGCGGGTAGATGAAGCCGATCGCAAACGAGTCGATCTCCATGAAGGGATCGAGAGTGCCTTATTAATGCTTCAGTATCGATTGGAAGAAAAAGCAGGAACTCCAGAAATACAAGTCATCCGCGAGTACGGTAATTTATCGAAGATCGAATGTTATGCCGGGCAGCTCAACCAAGTCTTTTTAAATATTCTCACCAATGCCATTGATGCTTTAGAAGAGGCGATCGAACAACGGGAATGTTTTGCTCCCACTATTATCATTACAACCGAAGTTCTCGACAGCCATCGGGTTTGCATCGGCATTGGCGATAACGGCCTGGGAATTCCCGAATCGGTACAAAAACGGATATTCGATCCCTTCTTTACCACGAAACCCGTCGGCAAAGGAACGGGGATTGGGATGTCAATTTGCGATCGGATTATTACTAAACTCCACGGTGGCGAGCTTCAGTGTATTTCTACGCCGGGAGTTGGTGCAACTTTTCGGATTATAATCCCTATCGATTTTCAGTCATCCTCGACACCCTAAAGTCTACCGAAAATCAACTTATAAAATCTTGGGAACTCGAAAATAGTCGCCTTCTTGTTCCGGTGCTGATTCGAAGATTTCATCTCGATTGGTATAAGGTTGCAGTTCGTCGGGTCGAGTCATGTTACTCACGTCGATCGCCCGTGCCGTCGGCGGTACATTTTCGGTATCGAGTTCGCTCAACTGATTGAAATAGTCTAAAATATTGCTCAGTTGCGCGGTAAATTGCTCTTCTTCCGTTTCGGTGAGTTCCAGTCGCGCTAAATGAGCGACTTTCCGGACTTGCTCTCGATCGATCGTACTCATTAATTTTGTTGGGTAATATTTTCAAAATCAATACTTTTAAAGTAATAAGTAATAAGTTTGACCTCTAATTCTCAATAAATCATTCAAGAAATGAATTGGTTTTTTACTTTTTTTGGAATAAAGAGACTTTGTTTCGTTGAATTCGGGCTGAATCCTTACAACTTATTACTTATTACTTAAGCCTTAAGGGCTGTCGTGACGTTTTGATGGATGCTAGACGAAGGATAGCGTGTTGTGTTTGGCATCCCCAATATTCACCGTCTAACGCATCTTACATTTTGACTAGCCTCCGCGACCCGTATTTTGCATCCAGTTTTGGGCTTCGATGTAGTTGTTTGGGGCGAGGCTAATGGCTTGCTTCCAATAGTCGGCCGCTCGATCGAAAAAGTCTTCAGCCCCCTCACTATCGCCATCTTCCTTCGTTTTTTCCCCTTTGTAATGGTAAATCACCGCGATGTTGTTGAGGGCTTGGGGCATTTGGGGATTGAGTTCGAGGGCTTCATTATAGAGTTTGAGGGCACGATCGTGTTCGCCATTGCTGGCATGAATCAGACCCATATTGTAGATGACGTAACTGCGATCGTTCGGATCGTCTTCGAGTTTGAGGGCTTCTTCGTAGTTGTCCAGCGCCTCGGCATACTCGCCATCGGCTTGGGCAGACATCCCATCGCGATAGTAGGCAAACGCTTCTTTCGATCTTTTGTTCGTCGGCAACACCTTGAGAATGATGTCGGCCATGACGGTGAAGCTTTTGTCGATAAAGTTATCGTTCTTTTGAGTCCGAGGCATAGCAATACCGTACGTCTTAAAGCGTGGATTTTCTATACGTGGATCTTACTACCATTTTTGAGTGTTATCGATGTGGCCACTTCAATCGATACATCGGGGAATGCATTTTCCCAAGGGAAGACATACTCAACCGGCACCTTTTCCCCCGGCATCCTCTGCTTTCCTAACGACCCGCCCTCAAACTTTCTTAAATTCCGCGCCTCCGAATTCCGCGCTTCCGCGCTTCCTACCCCATTTCGTAGCCAAACTTATTCGGATCGACTTCGCTCAAATCCACATCCGCTAACCCGTACTCCGCCCAGCGTCGTTCCACCATCGCCGCCACATCGGCATCGGATTCGAGGGGTTCTCCCCATTCGTGTTCCGTCTCCGGGGGAATCTTGGTGGTGGCATCGATACCCATACGTCCCCCCAAACCAATTTTCTGACTGGCAAAATCCAAGGTATCGAAGGGGGTATTCGGCAAGATAAACACGTCGCGGGAAGGATCGACTTTCGAGGAAATCGCCCACACCACCTGACGGGGATCGCGAATATTAATATCTTTGTCTACGACGATGACGAACTTGGTATAGGTGAACTGGGGCAGGGCACTCCAAAATGCCAAAGCCGCCCGCCTCGCTTGCCCCGGATAGGCTTTATCGATCGAAATAATCGCCGCTTTGTAGCTGAGGGCTTCCATGGGCAGGAAGAAATCGATAATTTCCGACACTTGCTGGCGCAGAATCGGGGTATAAATGCGGTTGAGGGCGATCGCCATCATCGCTTCTTCCTTCGGCGGACGACCGCTAAAGGTGGTCATATAAATGGGGTCTTTGCGGTGGGTCATGCAACCGAAGCGAATCAGGGGCGAATCTTCCACGCCGCCGTAGTACCCCATGTGGTCGCCGAAGGGGCCGTCGGGGAGCATTTCCCCTGGGGTAATCGTGCCTTCGAGGACGAATTCCGAGTCCGCAGGGACTTCCAAATCCACGGTTTTGCACTTGGCGAGGGGAACCCCGGAACCGCCGTATAGTCCGGCAAACAGCCATTCTGACAGGTCTACGGGAATCGGCGTGGCGGCGGCCATGATAATCAGGGGGTCTACCCCCAGGGCGATCGCAATTTCGAGTTTCTTGCCCTGTTCTGCGGCTTTTCGTAGATGCCTTGCCCCTCCCCGAACCGACAGCCAATGGACGGTCATGGTATTCTTTGACTGCAACTGCAACCGATACACCCCCACGTTCGGCGTTCCCGTTTCGCAGTCTTTGGTAATTACCAATCCCAGGGTGACGATTTTTCCTGCATCGCCGGGATAGGGGCGAATCAGGGGGAGTTTGTTGAGATCGAGGTTTTCTCCTTCGAGGACGACTTGCTGGCAGGGGGGGAAGAAATTACGACCGGGTTTGGCTTTGACGACATCGAAGAGAACTTTGCCAAATTCGATCGCCTGGGAGATTTTCTTGGGGGGTTTGGGTTGTTGCAACATCCCCAACTTTTTGCCCAGTTCTTCTAATTCCTGGGGTTTTTCCATATTCATCGCCCAACAAACTCGTTCTTCGGTTCCCATCAAGTTCACGGCGACGGGATGGTCTGCCCCTTTGACGTTCTCGAACAGCAGTCCGGGACCTCCGGCTTGCAGCATTCGGTTGGAAATCTCGGCAATCTCTAAATCTGGATCGACCAGGGCGCTAATCCGGCGCAGTTGTCCCCGGTCTTCAAGCAGTTTGAGAAATCCCCGCAAGTCTCTGGCCATTGGTCGTGTCGTCTGGGTGAAGTGTCTTTAAAATAACTTAACATTATTTGAAGAGGGAAATTCTATAACCGGTTTCACCCATGGGAAAGCGTTCGTTCGTTCCCAGGGGTTTGCTGCTCAGTCGTGTCAACTGGCACGATCGAATGTGGAGGAAACAATGGCGATCGCGATTTTGAATTTATTTTACAAAGTATTGACAAAATGAACAAACTTGCAAACGGACGTAAACCCCAGGGCTGAGTTGTCTGGCGAACGTAAGGGATAAGCTGCTACGCATCTAATTTACTAGTTTGGACAGACACGGGGACACGGAGACACGGTGAGAACTTGAGCATTTTTACCTTGCGCCCGAGAATATACGATTTAAATGCGCATTAGCTTAGGATGCGATCGATGGCGATCGTCTGTGCAAAATATTAGTCCTGACAATCTGTAAACGCCAAAAACTCGATCGCGATCGAAGTCTACGACGATACCTCATAATATGAGAGCGGTATCGCAACTGGGAGAAGACTGGAGATGAAGAATCGAGCGAGATGGGTAGTGAACATTGTCTGGTGTTGTGCGATCGGACTCGTCATTACATACTATATCGGCTATATAAGCAAGGCATTGCGACTAAAATCAGAAGCGTCAGAACTTCAGACAAAAGGTGAAGACCAAGCTGCACTCGATAAATTTCAGCAGATACTTCTTCTCGATCGAAAATGGAGAAGTCGAGCTGGGGAAGCAATAACTCTCAACAATTTGGGTTTGGTTTACACAGACCTGGGTGAGTATCCCCAAGCAATGGAATACCTCCACCAATCTTTAGCGATCGCACGGGATATTGGTAATCGCGCTGGGGAGGGTAAGACTCTCAACAATTTGGGAGCAGTTTACTATAGTTTGGGAGAATATTCCCAGGCAACGGAATACTACCACCAATCTTTAGCGATCGCACGGGAAGTTGGCGATCGCTCTGACGAAGGAACCGCTCTGAACAATTTGGGCATGGTTTACAAGGATTTGGGAGAGTATTCCCAGGCAATGGAATACCTGCACCAATCTTTAGCCATCATACGTGATGTTGGCGATCGAGTTGATGAGGGTAAGAGTCTCGATAATTTGGGCACAGTTTACGATAGTCTCGGAGAGTATTCCCAGGCAAGAGACTACTTCCACCAAGCTTTAGCCATTCACCGAGAAGTTGGCGATCGAGCTTTGGAAAGACTCACCCTCAACAATTTAGACGCAGTTCGGCGCAAGTTAGGGCACTCAGCAAACGAATCTAGCTTATCAGCCACCTATTGACTCAGAACTCAAAAGAATTAACTGCCGCTCTTGAAGCGATCGCACCCCATCTAACCCCAATTCCACCGTCGCCAAAATCTTACCCACCGTCTTCCCTCCCGCTTCGCAACCCGTCAAAAACTCATGCTCGCTATCGGTAAGAGAAACCAGTTGGTAGTCGCCGTCGAAAATAGTCCGATCGGGCCATCCTTGGATGCACGGACTCAGTTCTGGAGTCGCCGCGAGGAGGGTCTCATCCTGCGTCCAGTCCGCTTTGGGAATGGGGGGTCGTCCCAGGAAAAACTCGTAGTGGGTCAGTTCCGGATCGAGGAGTTCCACCAGGCGATAATATTGCCGATCGCTCAGGTGTTTCGATCGTTCGATCAGTTCGTCATCTTTGCCTAAAAGGCGATCGAGCTGCCAGTAGCGGGGGTTGGAGAAACCGATAAATTCTAAACCCGAGGCATCGATTAACTCAAACAAGGTATCGACATTGTAATCCACCTCCTGGGGATGGAGGTACATATCAGCGAAGTTGGCATCGCGATGATTCTCCAACGCCCAGCGTCGCTTGTCTTCCCGAACGATGCGGTTATCCTCCGGTAGGGCGGCGAACATTTTCCGTCCCAACCGAACTCCGGCTTCGTAGTCCTCTTTCTCGTCTCCCTGAAGTAGGGAAATTGCCTGTTGCATCAGTTGAATTTCTCGCCGTCCCAATTCTGCATAGACAAAAATGTGGAAGAAGCCACCGGGGGCGAGTTTGGGAGCGAGGGCTTGGATGCCGCGAATCGGATCGGGAAGGTGGTGGAGAACCCCGACGCAGTTAATTAAGTTGAATTCCCCATCGAGTCGATCGGCATCGTAAATACTCAGATTTTGGAATTCTACCCGATCGGCACCCGATCGCTGGCATCGTTCCCGCGCCACTTCCAGCGCCCCCGGACTCAAATCGATACCCGTTACCCGCGCTTCGGGGTTCAGATGCACCAAATACTCGGTTCCTACCCCCGTCCCGCACCCGGCATCGAGGATGCGAACGTCCTGGCGAGTGGGTTTCATCCCCGTGCAGAAGCTGTAGGCCGTCTGCCAATTCCAGCGCCAGTTATACCCCGGTGGCGGCTCATCGAGGAGAGGTTCGGGGGGGAAGGGATAGGTGTCGTAGAGCTGGCGAACGGCCTGGCTGATATCTGGGTTCATCGGGCGCGGGGATGAATGGTGTGAATGCAGATGGTTATTCTACCGCGCTCTGTTGTTGGGGAGAAGTTTTGGGGGAGAAACGGATGAGGGTGGAGAGATTTTGGGATGCGATCGCTTCGCCGATCGAAATTGAGGTGACGGGTCAAAAAATAAGTAGTATACGATACAAAATTGAAGGGAAATCGAGTATTTAGAGAACGATTTTGCGTTGTTTCAGGGTTGTGGTATTCTAACTTCAGGGCGAAGCTTTATTTACTTATCGTACTTCAATCAATACGGCGATCGATTTTAGACGAATTCCCCAACACGTTGCGATCTCACTCAGCCAATCTCGGGAGTTCTCCCTATGGTCACAACCCAACCTCAAAAACTGACCTTTGAAGAGTATCTCGCCTATGAAGACGATACCGAAAATCGCTACGAACTTATTGATGGGGAGTTAGTTCTATTGCCACCAGAATCGGGAATTAATGACTGGATCGCTCGCTACTTATTTTTCTCTCTTGCCAGTAGCGGTCTGATTCCGCCTCCACTAATTGCCATTCACACCTGCGAGCTTCAGGTTCCAGTGCTGCAACCGGGAGAGGCCGCTAACCGCTATCCCGATTTGGTGGTTCTGCGCCAAGAACATTGGGAACTGACTCAGAAGCGATTGACGATTACCTTAGAGATGCCCCCACCTAGGCTAGTTGTAGAAGTAGTCAGTCCGGGGAAGACGAGTCGCGAACGGGATTATCAACGTAAGTGCGCTCAATACGAAGCAACGGGAATTCCCGAATATTGGATTGTGGATACTCAGCAAGAGCAAGTGACAGTATTGTGTCTGGAGGAAGGACGGTACATCGAAGTGGGTGTGTTTGGTCAAGAGGCGGCGATTATCTCTCCCACCTTTGCGCAATTAAAGCTGACGGTAAAACAGATATTTAGCTCTGGATTGGGTTAGGCGATCGCATTCAAACAATTTTGGGAGTTAAGCGTAATATGCAGTTAAGTGGATCTGGGTTCAACTTGTTTCAACGCCATCTCCCCGTTTCCCCTTCCAGTCAGATGTAAAATTTAAATACGTGACAGCTTCTCCCCATGGTCGCAACCCAACCCAGAAAACTCACCTTTGCAGAGTATCTCGCCTATGAAGACGATACCGATCGTCGCTACGAACTCATCGATGGGGAGCTAGTTGCGTTGCCACCAGAATCTGGAATTAACGACTGGATCGCTCAGGAGCTATTTTGGGTGTTAGCGATCGCCCAGCTTGCACCTCGTCAACTCATCAGACCCCACACCTGCGAGCTTCAAGTTCCCGTTCTGCAATCGGGCGATGCCGCCAACCGCTATCCCGATTTGGTGGTACTACGCCAAGAACATTGGGAACTGACTCAGAAGCGATTGACGATTACCTTAGAGATGCCCCCACCTAGGCTAGTTGTAGAAGTAGTCAGTCCAGGGAAGACGAGTCGCGAACGGGATTATCAACGTAAGCGCGCTCAATACGAAGCAACGGGAATTCCCGAATATTGGATTGTGGATACTCAGCAAGAGCAAATAACGGTATTGTGTCTGGAGGAAGGGCGGTATATCGAAGAAACGATTCTCTCTCCCACCTTTGGCGAACTCAAGCTGACGGCACGGCAAATCTTCGATTCTGGATTGAGTTAGGCGATCGCATCGATTTTTAAATCAACAGCTTGCGATCGCTCAACCCATCTCATAACAAAATTTTCTCAACCAGAGCCACTACCGACGGGTCATCGCCATCACGTCATTAACCGTCAACCCTGGCAACTCTCCCCACATCGGTAACGTTTCCTCTTCCGAAAAAATAATCGGTAAATTATCCCCTTGCCAGACCCAAACCTGCTTCCCCACAAAATCAATTAACCAAGCCAGTTGAGTTCCATTTTCGAGACAGTGAAGAATCTTCTTTTGCAAGTGGTTCATCACTCATTCAAATCAACCCTCCACCTCCGAAGCGAAACTCGTCCAGCGCACAAATTCAAACGGTCCGGCGATCGAACCCCAAAGATGCTCGTCCGTTTGCGGATCGCGACCCCGATCGAGACTCACTAATCCCGCTTCACTGACCTCAAACGTACTATCGAGATAAGTATTTTTGCCATCCCGTTCCACCATGCAAGCCTTACCCGGTTCCACCACCGCTTTAAAACTATTTCCCGTCCATTCCACAATGAAATTGCAACCGGGGAGTTTCTCCAAGCGATCGGCTGTTAATTTCGCCAACCGTTCCCGATCGCGAGAAGCCCCAAAAAACTCCTCCTTATCCCGAATCGCGTAATTCTCTACTTGAATGCGATCGTCCACCGTAAAAAACTTCAATACCCGAGAGCGGTACGGCTGGTTCAAAGCAATCGAATAAGCTTGTTCTAGATACACGCTGTACCCCGATAGCAACTCATCGGGTAAAGGACGCATACACACGCGAATTTGGGCGAACAGCGGGGGATTTTCAAAAGCTTGTTCTTGATTGCTAAAATCTGCCGCCATCCAGCGAACGAGGGTGGTAATATCCGTTGAATGAGTCATCTTAAAATCCAGTTATAGCACTGCGCGAGAGTTTCTTTACACGTTCGACGAACAAGTCTTTCCTATTCCCCATTTCCCATTCCCTATTTCCGAATTCTTCCCCCCATCACTTCAACCGAAATAGTAAAAACTGCGTCATCTGGTTTTCACTAAAATTATCATCGCTAACTAGGAGCAAACTTTGGCTTCCATCGGGCAGCCGAGGTCCCAACGTCATCCCCTCCAAGTTATCTAAAGTAATGTCGAGTTCTCCCAAATCTAAGAGCAATTCGTTGCGAATCGATCGCACCCCAGAAACATCTCCCGTCAAGGTTTCCGACCCGGCAATATCATTAGCATCCCCCAAGGCAAGCTGAAAAATCTTCGCTCCATTTCCCCCCACACCAAAGCTACGTTCCAAGCTCAAGAAATGACCGCCACCATCAACAGAAACCAATTCCGTCAACCCATTCACCGCCAAAAAAGGAGGGGGATCTAAACGATATAAATGTTCCGCCAGAATTTGCGGGCGACCTTCGGTGACCAGATAATGGAGCAATCGAGCTTTAGCCCCTTCTGGGGGAGGATCTGCCAACTCATCAATATTCTCTACATCTTGTAATAATGCCGACTCCGTCGCCGCAAAAACCCGAAACGGTTCGCCATTGGCGATCGTGCCGCCGAAATTGAGGGTCAGCGCTTCAAAACCCAGATTATTTTGCACCCCAACGGTCTGTAACTCTCCTGCCGCGTCGGGGGCGTAGTAGGGTGGCAGAGGGAAAGTTTGTACCAACTCTCCCGTGGTCAAATCGTATTCCCCCACAAAAGGTTCGATCGCTTCCGAGGCAACCCCTTCGCTGGAAATTACCGCCGTTCGATTCGGAGTTAGAGCAATCCCTTCGGGATCGATGGAACCCGCAACGTAGGGTTCGCCGTCTTCATTTTTGAGAGTGGTTACATCTTCGATGGCGATGGTGTCGATGCTAATCTCGTCGTCGTTTTCAGCATTGAAGGTGATGTTCAACGAATAGAACCGGGACGGTGCTAAGTTGCCCCGATCGTCGCAAATCGCGTAAAATCGATCTTCGGCGCGATCGTAAGTTAAAGCTGACAACCCACCCACTGGAGTCGCCTCAAATTTCGTATCCTTTAACTGATACTCATCGAGGAATTCCAGGGAAAGATCGAGAAAGATTCGATCGCGTGCTTGGACTTGAGGCAAGCTACAGGCAACCAGTAACGAAACTAAGGCGATGGCGACCAATCGCCGGAGGCAAGATAAAGCGGTTAATAAATGGGGCATCTCGATCGAACAATAATTCTCGGACGATCGTTCTTAAATCTATGCTTAGATCGGCGATCGAATTGCTAATTTTCTCATCTTAAACCGAATCGGGATCGTGAAACACCCTTTATTCTTCCTCTCTAAATTCATCCGGATTCCCCATATCCCATTGAGTCTGTACCTCCTATTGGGATGTGTCGCAATGCCTTCGGCATCGGGTAAATCCATTCCCCAACCCCCAAACGCGATCGCCCAAACCGAAGATATCGAAGATATTTTTGCCAATCCCCTACAACTAACCGAACCCGATCCTCTCCTCCCCGATCCCGATCGCGAATTGAGCGATGCAGAACGCCAAACCCTCGATCGCGCCCTCGACGAACTCAACACCCAAGCAGAAGCAGAATTTGCCGCCGGAAACGTTCTCGAAGCCTTCGAACTGTGGAACCGGGAACTGCGCCTGCGTCGCTACACCGACTCCGTTTCCGAAATCGAAGCCCTGGGAGAAGTGGGGGGAAATGCTTTAGATGAGGGCAACTTCGTCCAATTACAACTGGTTTCCGCCCGGTTGCGACAAATCCAAGAAGAGCAACTCGAACCCGACGAGTGCGAGGACGACGAAGAAAGAGCGACGGTAGATTTAGAGGTGTTGCAAGCCCTCGGAGTGGCTTACGATCGAACCGGGGCACCAGAACGAGCAGTCCCTCTGTTACAACAAGTCCTCACTGAATCCCGCCGCCGACAAGATAAATCCGAGGAAGAAGAAGCCCTCCAAAACCTCGCCCGCATTAGCTTGGATGCTCTCGATTATCCGGCAGCCGCCCAATCCTACGAAGATTTACTCGCGATCGCAAAATTTCGCAAAGATACTGACGACGAAGCCACCTATCTCCAACAACTGGCGTTTACCTACCGTAAAATGCAGCAACTTTTGTTACCCCTCGATCGCCAGCGAGAAGTCACACAACGTTCGATCGAAGTGCGCCAGCAATTGGTTGTCCTCATCGAGCGACAAACAATAACCCCCGCCACCCAAGCTGAAATTGTCGATCTGAGGCTGGAAATCGCCGCCGACTACGTCCACCTCAGTCACCTTGACAGAGAAATCGCCGCCGCACTGCAAACCGAAAACCAGCAAGAACTCGCCGAGCGCAGCCTGGAATCAGCCGACACCAACATCCGCTTCGCCGAGCAAGTCTACCGAGAAACCTATATCTTTTCCTGGACGTTACAGCAGTTCTACCGTGCCAGCACCGCCCTAACCGAACTCGCTGCCCTCTACGAATCTCTCGATCGATTCTCAGAAGCACTGCAAGTGTACCAAACCCAAATCGACGTTCTCCAACTGGCTCGCGATCGCTACGGCATGACCATCGCCTACGATCGCATGGGAGAACTTTTCCAACTTACCGGAGCTTATCCCCAAGCCCTCCAGGCTTACCTCAAAGCTCTCGAAATTGCCCAGCAACTCGGCGATCGTCAAGACTACTTCGCCCTGAAAATCGAGCGCATCCGACAACAGAGTCCTCGGTAAGCCTCATGGGATTAATGGGGATAACCGTACAAACCGGGCGAATATGCCTCGATCACATTTCCAGTCCGAGAGCAAGTCACCATTAGGTAATCGCACGTCGGACATTGCGTCCGAGTCAACTGACTATCTAGAAGGTGATGGCGTTCGGCATGACTGCCGCAGTTCGGACAGCGAATTGCATATTTTGCATCCAGTCGCATTTCTTCGCGTTCTTCAGTTTTTGTTAATTGTTGAAGCATTGTTAAGAAAAAATTAAAAAGTATTGTCGCTTACGGTTTTTAAGTTAATCGATCGTAAGTTGTTTTACCGAGTCATAAAGAATTGATAAGAAAAAACAAGAATTTACTATTTCATTATTATGTCACGGTTTTTAGGCCGCGTCAATAAAAATAAAGTGGGGATCGCCGGTATAAGCGCGATCCCCATCTCGTTCCGGTAAAATGTAAACTGTGCTTTCCCGATCGTTTAAGGTCGGTTTCCCGGACAAATTTAAACAAATTTTGAGGCGAATTATACTCGCTCAATTTTATTTTTTATCTTTTCTCAAAAGATATTAATTTTTGCAAGTTAGTACGAAAATACTTCCAGCCTATGGTGATTCCAATCCCCTCTTCATAATTAATGCCCATCAAACTCGAACATCAAATATTGCCCCTGTACTCCTCCTCCTCATCTCCTCACAGGGAATAGTTTTTTGTTTTTTTGCAATTGGGCAATTGTCGATCGCAAGGACAACGAAAATTCAAGGGTTTTGCTCCCCCCAGTCGCGCTCGCCGGTCGTTGTGCCCCCAGCTTCACCTGCTTCCTCATCTCCCGTCCCTCATTTCCCCTCAATGTTGCCACTAAAAAGCGATCGCCCCATTGAGGCGATCGCTTTCTATAAATCAATACTAATCGAGATTAAGCATCGTAGTAGAGCGCAAACTCGTAAGGGTGAGGACGCAACCGCATCGGGTTGACCTCGTTATCGAGTTTGTAAGTAATGTAGTTGTCGATGAAGTCTTCCGAGAGAATACCCGGTTCCGTCAAGAAGGCGTGGTCTTTCTCCAGCGCCGCGAGTGCCCCTTCCAAAGAACCCGGTGTAGACGGAATCTTGCTCAGCTCTTCCGGGCTGAGTTCGTAGATATCCACATCGAGCGATTCACCCGGATCGATCTCGTTCTTAATCCCATCGATTCCGGCACACAGCATTGCCGTAAACGCCAGATACGGGTTCGCCGTCGCATCGGGACAGCGGAACTCGATCCGCTTGGCCTTCGGATTGCCACCCGAGAGAGGAATCCGAATCGAAGCCGAGCGGTTTCCTTGAGAGTAAGCCAAGTTCACCGGGGCTTCAAAACCGGGAACCAAACGCTTGTAGGAGTTCAAAGACGGGTTGGTAAACGCCAAAACCGCTGGTGCGTGGTGGAGCAATCCACCGATAAAGTTGAGCGCCAATTGACTCAAGTCTGCGTATTTATCCCCGTAGAACAGCGGTTCCCCATTTTTCCAGATGGACATGTGGGTGTGCATTCCGGTGCCGTTGTCGTTAAATACCGGCTTGGGCATAAAGGTGGCAGACTTACCGTGCTTGCGAGCGACGTTCTTCACCACGTACTTGTAAGTCAGGGCGTAGTCGGCCGCCTGAATTAGAGAGGCAAATCGCATCCCCAACTCGCACTGTCCGGCCGTTCCCACCTCGTGGTGGTGTTTTTCGATCGGTACGCCGCATTTGCCCATCGTCAGCAGCATTTCGCTACGGATATCTTGCAAGGTATCCGAAGGTGCGACGGGGAAGTAACCGCGCTTGTAACCCGTTTTAAAGCCTAGGTTTCCCCCGGCTTCCACCCGACCGGAATTCCACAGGCCTTCGCTCGAATCGATGTGGTAGTAACCTTCGTGCTCGTTCTGGTCGTAGCGGATATCATCGAAGATAAAGAATTCCGGTTCCGGGCCGCAGTAGACCGTATCGCCAATTCCCGTAGACTTGAGGTATTCAAGAGCTTTTGCTGCCACCGAGCGCGGATCGCGATCGTACCATTCCCCAGTTCGGGGTTCTTTAATGCTACAGATCATGCTCAGGGTCGGCACTTCCATAAACGGATCGATCCAAGCTGTTGTCGGATCGGCAACCATCGACATATCCGAAGCATTGATGGCTTTCCAACCCCGAATGCTAGAACCATCAAAAGCGACCCCTTCGGTGAAAGCCTCTTCATCGATCAGGCTGCGGTGGAAAGTGCAGTGCTGCCAAATACCGAAGAGATCGACAAATTTGAGATCGATAAGTTCGATATTTTCGTCTTGAATCATTTTCAAGACTTCTTGCGCCGTTTCGGCCATGAGTTTACTTCTCCCTAAAAAAATAATAAAAGTTCGGCTACGGGTTGCCAGTTTTTATGTCTCTTAATGCGCTGCTGAACTTGAAGCGCGCGCTTAGACCCACATGAAGGGACTCGATCGTAGTTTGCACCTGAATCATCCTAGAGATAGGAAGAACCTTAGATTAGTAATCTACGATACAAAATTTCGATTAAAAGAATATTTAAAGATTTGCACGAAGATCGCAAGTAATATCGGTTCGAGTTGAAGATATTCGAGTGGCAAGAAGCGAGTCACTGAATAAGAGAGGAATTCATTCCCGAGCCCAAATTCAGGAAAATCCCCCGGCTCTTATCGGTTTCGATCCATAAGAGCCGGGGGATCTAGAAATGAGTGGACTTGCTGTTACTTGACGAACAACATTTCTTGGTAAGTCGGCAACGGCCAGAAACAATCTGCAATTTCGCCTTCAAGGGCATCCACGTATTCGCGACTCTCGTCCATCAAAGGACGAATGGTTTGGGCGCAATACTCCATATGCTCTCGGGTTGAGGCGAAATCGTGCTTCTCGATCGCCGCACTCAATTTACCGATCGCTGCCAGCATAGAATTCGTCAGATCGGCAACTTTCTTCGCACTCTCTTTGTCGAGGTCAATTCCCAAATCCGTCAAACTCGCAATGGTCGAGGACAGTGTGGATAAATACTCCACTGCCGCCGGATAAATCAGGGTTTTAGCCATACTGACGACTAGCTTAGCTTCCACTTCAATGGAGAGAATATACTGCTCTGCATAAACTTCAAAGCGGCTTTCAAGCTCGACAGGTGTCAAAACTCCCGTCTTCTTAAACAGGTCTTCAATATATTCTTCTTTGAGGCAGGGCAAAGCATCGGCAGTAGTGGGTAAGTTGGCTAAGCCACGTTCCTCAACCGCCATTTTGTGCCACTCTTCAGAATAGCCATTCCCGCCGAAGATGACTGCACCATGCTCTTCCATCACCTCTTTGAGCACCGTGACGATCGCCCCATTGAGTTCTACACCGTTGGATAATTCGCTCTCCAAACGATTGCCGATCCAATCAAGAGAATCGGCGAGCATCGTATTCAAAACAATTAATGGGCCCGATACCGACTGGTGCGATCCCACGGCACGGAACTCAAAACGATTTCCCGTGAAGGCAAAGGGAGATGTGCGGTTCCTGTCGCCAGCATCTTTGCTCAGGGGAGGTAAGACATCAACCCCAATATCCATTACACCTTTCTTCTTGGAATCGCTGACTGTTCCGGCTTTAATTTGCTCGAAAACTTCTTCGAGTTGGGTTCCCAAATAAACCGACATAATCGCTGGAGGTGCTTCGTTGGCTCCCAGTCGATGATCGTTACTCGCCGTTGCGATCGCCGCACGCATCAGAGGACCGTACTTATGAACGCCCCGAATCACCGCACCGCAAAAAACGAGGAATTGAGCGTTTTCATGGGGAGAGTCCCCCGGATCGAGTAAGTTGCCTTGAGTGGAGTTACCAACAGACCAGTTGACGTGTTTACCGGAACCGTTGATACCCGCAAAAGGTTTTTCGTGGAGCAAACACACAAAACCATGCTTCTTCGCAGTATGCTTGAGAACGGTCATGGTGAGTTGTTGATGGTCGCTTGCCACGTTTGCCGCTTCAAAAAACGGGGCAATTTCAAATTGCCCCGGAGCGACTTCATTATGTCGGGTTTTGGCAGGAATGCCGAGTTTGTACAGCTTCTCCTCTACATCCTGCATGAAGACTTGAACCCGATGCGGAATCGCACCAAAGTAATGATCGTCAAATTCTTGACCTTTTGCAGGAGCTTTACCAAACAGCGTTCGTCCGGCGAGGAGTAAATCGGGACGTTGGGTGGCAAAATTCGCATCCACTAAAAAGTATTCTTGCTCGGAACCGCAGCTAGAGTTCACGCGAGCGACATCTTCATGTCCGAGCAGCTTCAAAACCTTGCTGGCGGATTTATCCATTGCTGCGATCGAGCGTAAGAGGGGCACCTTTTTATCGAGTGCTTCCCCCGTCCAGGACACGAAAACAGTGGGGATGCACAGCGTTGCCCCATTGTCTGTTTCCATGATGTAGGCTGGACTGGTCACATCCCAGGCTGTATATCCCCGCGCTTCAAAAGTACCGCGAATACCGCCATTGGGGAAGGAAGAGCCATCGGGTTCTCCTTGTACCAGCAATTTGCCGGAAAATTCGGAAATAACGTTACCGTTTTTTTGTACGGAGATGAAACCATCGTGCTTTTCTGCGGTCTGGTTGGTCATCGGATAGAATACGTGGGCATAGTAGAGCGCCCCTTTTGATATCGCCCAGTCCTTCATTGCGTTCGCAACGGCATCTGCAATAGAAGGGTCGAGTTTCTCTCCGTTGGTAATTGTTTTTTCGATCGATTTAAAAACGGTTTTGGGCAGACTCGCCTGCATTTTATTGAGGTTAAAGACGTTTTGGGCCCAGATATCTTCTAAACGTTCTGGTGCCTTTGGCGGCATCGCCTCTCGATTGGCAATCTGATGAACGGCTTGGGTGCGGGCTGTATTTCCTGTATTTCCACTCATGGTTTTTCTTCGGGGTTAACCCGACCATGATAGTCAAAGCTGATTCTGAAAATAGATATCAGATATACCAAATGCGAATTAGACCTCTTGCTCTATTTGAGGGGATCGAGTGATATCGACACAAAAAGTTGTGTCTTCGATTTTGAGTCAGTGACGATCGCAAATCAAGTCCGAAAATACAAGTCCCCGAACCATCTCTCGAATTACTCGCCTCCACCGATTCATCCCCCTATCCCATACCTCCCATAAGCTTCGTAGTTGTTCGCGAGCGCTCGCTGATACACTAATATACGGGTGCGATCGGTCTGGGTGTGGCTGGTCAACCTGCTGTCAAAAGAGATTACAAAAGATAAATTTCATGCAAGACGCAATTACAACTCTGATAAAAAACTACGACGTAACCGGACGCTACCTCGATCGCGATGCGATGGATCGCCTCAAGTCTTACTTCGAGACGGGCACGGCACGGGTACAAGCAGCCGCTGCGGTCAATACCAATGCCGCCGCCATTGTCAAGCAGGCTGGCTCGGCGCTCTTTAGCGATTTACCCGAACTCATTCGCCCTGGAGGAAGCGCCTACACGACCCGTCGCTATGCCGCTTGCTTGCGGGATATGGACTACTACCTGCGCTATGCCACTTATGCTTGGGTTGCTGGCAATACCGACGTTCTCAACGAGCGGGTATTGGCTGGTTTGCGGGAAACCTATAATTCTCTCAACGTTGCCATCGGCCCGACCGTTATCGGTATCGGTATCCTCAAAGATATCGTTCGTACTCGGGTAGCCGAAGCTGGAATTGAAAATTCGGCATTTTTAGACGAGCCGTTCGATCACATGATTCGCGAGTTGGGCGAAACGGACGTTTGAGCCAGTCTGCGATCGATTGTTCGTCGATGGCATATCCGAAAGATTCTCAAAAATACAATCGATAATCAGATGACCCGTGCTAATGGCAAGTCACACAGCTTGGGTCATCTTTTTCAATAGGGTCAATTTCTACCCTCGATACTGCCGATGGCAAAGTGACGGTAAAGGTAGTTCCTAGGGCCTCTTGACTCTCGAGCGAGATCGTCCCGCAATGTCGGGTCACCGCTTGTTTGACAATATACAAACCCAATCCCGTACCTTGAACCGCACCAACATTAGTTCCCCGCTCGAATTGTCGAAACAATTTTTCCTGGAACTCAGCCGGAATCCCAATTCCCCAATCTTGGATTTCGAAGGTGACTTGTTGAGCTTCGAGAGTGACCTGCAATAAAACTTTACCACCATCGGGAGAATATTTAATTGCATTCGAGAGTAAATTCGTGAGGATTTGACGCAGGAGTCTGTTATCGAGTTGGGGGAGTTTGCCCCCTAGGTCTGGTAATGGCTTTGTAAAAACCAGATCGAGTCGATGTTTTTTGGAGAGCGGTTGCAACTGTTCGATTAAACGCTGGCAAAATGAGACTAAATCGATCGAATCTAAATTACAGGTGATTCGATCGGCTTCTAATTGATTCGTAACTAGCAAATCTTCGAGTAAATCTGTCATATTATTGACAGAAAATTTGATGCGATCGAGATGCTTTTTTTGTTTGTCTGAGGATAACTTATCGCTATAATTTTTGAGAAGTTCGGTAGAACAGAGAATAGTTGAAAGGGGAGTGCGTAAGTCGTGAGAAGCGATCGCCAAAGTTTCAGACTTCAGTTGGTTGAGTTGCGTGACGGTATCGAGTCGATCTTCAATTTTTTTCTCCCCTTTGCGTTTCTGGAGAGCCATTTCGATCGTGGTGCTGATATCTTGAGACTTAAACGGTTTGACCAAATAGCCATAGGGTTCGGTTTCCTTGGCTCGATCGAGAGTCGCACGATCGGCATAAGCCGTAATATAAACAATAGGCATTCGATATCGCTGGCGAATTCGCGAGGCAGTTTCGATTCCATCAAGCTTACCTCTAAGCATGATATCCATTAGCACTAAGTCGGGAATCTCTCTGTCTACTTGTTCGAGAGCTTTTTCTCCAGAATTGACTTTCGCGATAACTTGATATCCTTCTTTTTGGAGATATCTAGCAATATTTGCGGCAGCAATTAGTTCGTCTTCGACAATTAAAATTTTGTTTTTATACATAGTTTCATTTGGTTAGGACTATATTTAGAAACTAGAATAGATAAGACTTATGCAAAGCTTCTATAAGTAGGACGTGTATAGCCACGCAGCGTCACGTATCAACACCGCAAAATAAACTCGCCCATACGTAATTCCCGGATAAGTCTACATTCAAAAATAAGCAATTTCTTGAGTCGAAATCTTGATTTTAAATTCAACTGAGAACTTGCTAGAATTAGAATCCGATAGAAACTTTCATATTATCTATTAAGGCTTATTTCAATCGGTCTTGGCATCAGTAGATTACCGAGTTTCGATCTGCGTATATTTTTTGGATTTGCTCAGTATTTACACCGAATTGACCGACTGGAGTTTAGACAAAATTCGATTAAAAAAGCGACACAAGAGGTGACAAGGAGGCTGAGTGGCAGGGAGAGTGATAGCTTAACCTGAAGGTACGAGAAAACCTTCATCACAGACAATTCGATCGCTCCCCCCACGCACCACCACGATCTTCTGAAGGAATCGCCGCAATCAGTTCGACCTGTCCGGCATCGTCGATCGTCCATCCCGTGGCTTCGATAAGGGGGGAAGGTTGAGGAAGCAGCACTTGCAACTTGCCAGTTGTTTCCGCTGCTGCCGAGAAATTTTGCCAATCGCGCCATACCGTTCCAGGAGAAATCGGATCGGTCGGGTCTTCCGGAAGTCCCCCTCGTCCGGTGACGATAAATTGACTGTTGGCATAGGCTCCGCACCCAGAGACCACCTGCGCGGCCCGGTCGATCGGATTGTCGGGTAACTGAACCAACCCCGCGCCGGGATCGACATCCGGCGTTTGCACCGTTACTACGCCGCTAAAGGCTGCCCCCAGTTCTGAGGTAGCGGTAATATCGCTATCGGGAGTCTGTACGTCTCGAAACTGAGTCCCAAAAACCCCGCTGGCGAGGATACTAACCCGACCGCCGAATCCTTGTTGGGCATTTGCGGTAATGTCGCTATTTTCCAGGGCAACCAGGGTGTCGGTATCGATCGTGATATTACCGCCATCGGTATTC
>NZ_JADEXN010000416.1 GCF_015207075.1 Zarconia navalis LEGE 11467 | reverse complement strand
GGGTAAATACGGCCCCCAAAGAATCGATGGAGACTCGCGAGGCCCCAATCGATCGAATGGCATACTCGATTCGGGCAATGAGCGCCCCGAGATCGTACTCTCCGGTGACCACGGGTTTTTCTCCCGGCGGCGGCGATGCATCGACAAACGCCCATTTCTTCTCGGCTTCCCAAGTTTCGATGGTCCAGCCAAAACTCCGCATATGTTTGCGTAGGGCTTTGGGAGATTCTTCAAAGGTGACAAAGACCCCCGTTTCTCCCGCTTCGAGAATCCCTTGGGCGAGAAACTGGCTGGCAAAAACGGTTTTGGCGCTACCGGCTGTCCCTGCCACCAGCGTTGTGGCCCACTTGGGCAATCCTCCTTCAGCAATCAGATCGAAGCCAGCGATACCCGTTTCGAGCTTTTCCACCCATTCCTGTTCGTTGTCAGATAGTGTATGTATTAAATTCATGAACGTTTGCGCTCGTCGCTCTAACAGTTGAAATTATTTTCGTCAACTCGTTCCTCAATAAGGCGAGTCGAGTTCTAGACCCATCAGCACCCGATCTTTATTGGAGAGATCGCCAATGGTACGCCTCAGCGGTGGTGGGAGTTGTCGGATTAATGTTGGAGTGACGAGTATTTTTTCCGACTCGGCAAGGCCGGGATGTTCCAAAACATCAATGATGACGATTTCGTAATTGTCGGGTAATTCTTCTTCGCAAATCTGGTATAAGTTAGAGATCGCCCGTTTCGTTCTTGGGGTTTGACCGGTGACATATAGCTTCAGTACGATTTTATTCATTAGATATTGATTAGAAACGCGATCGGGCGTTGGATTGATGGAAAAAGGATGTCAACTTTAGGTTCGATCTTACAGTTTCTTACATAAAAATTTGCAGCTGAAAGATTTGCACGAGCGCCCGAATCAGTCTATTGGCTTATGACTCTAATTTGGTTCTGGGGTAAACGTGACTCAAAGCCAAATGATATTTCCGGTAATAGGACACTAAAAAGCCCATCAGTTCTAGCACCATAATTCGAGCTTCTTCGATATAAGCCTGGGCTTTGGGAGATGGTACATCGGCAATTTTGTGTTTGATGGCTTGGGTGTGAAGCTCGATAATATCCCGAGGACTGGCTTTGAGAAAGCCTAACTGTTCTGCCATCCCCCGCAATCCTTCGGAGATGGGGTGGCTGACTCGATAGGTTCGTTGTTCTAATGCCCGATCGAGCAGTTGACCGTACTGTTGGACGAATTGTCCGAAGTCATCGGGGACGCTTTCTTTGAGGGGGAGATTGCCGTAGAGTTTCGAGGCGACAATCGTGGCTTGACTGGTGGTTAAATTTTCGAGCAGCAAGAGTTCTCGTTCTTGCCCTTGTGGCCCGTTGGGATCGTACTTTCCCCAGCGCAACCGTTGCCGTTCGATCGCGTAGCAAATGGATCTCACCAGCAATCGGCTATCGATCTGACCTTTAACCAGATAGTCCTGCGCTCCCTCGCGGACGGCTTCTACGGCTCGATCGGCATCATCGAAGTTACTCAGAACGATGGTGGGAATCTGGGGGGCTTTGGCGTAAATTTGCCGAAACCCATCGAGTCCGTTGCAATCGGGCAAAGACAGATCGAGCAACACCAGATCGAAATTGGCAAGGGATAGCTTTTCGAGTCCCTCGTTCGGGGTTTTGGCGTAGGTGACGACAAAGGGGACTGTCCGAACGACTGGCATGAGCAAGGTGCCGAACAGGTTGGCTTCCTCTGGAGCATCTTCGATCGAGAGAATTCGGATCGGATCGACCTTTATATCCGAGCTACCGTTGTTTCGATCTCCCTCGTCCAAAAATTTTCTCCACTCAAATTCGACTGACCCGAATGTATTGTCTCCTTTTAGACAGCGATGGGGCGCTCGTTTTTATCTTTTCTTTATGTCTACCTAAAATCGACGATTTTCTGATGGCTGTGCCGCCGAATGCGGTAAGTTTCGGCCGCCAAGCCATCGCCTCGATGCCAGGAAATCAACCGACTCAAAACTCTCGCCGGGAAAACACCACCGTCGCCACAGACAATAACAAAATGGTATAGATCGAACCATAGAGGGCATTGAGCAAAAGGGTTCCGATCTCCGGTAAAGCCGCACTGCCGTACACTGCACCGTTTTTGACATCCAGGCGAGCCAAGTCCGGTAAAATCAGATACAAGCTTTTGGCCAGGGGTTGAATGCTCGCATTGTCAGACACCTCCGCGAGTTGCAACAAATCGCGACTGAAATGCCCCATCAGATAAATACTAAAGGTGAGCAGGGTGGCTAGAAGAGAACTAGCAAACACGCCAAAGATGATGGCAACGGCGACGATTAGGGAAAGCTGGAAGAATAGGTACAGCGAGGCGACGAGAATACTGCCGAGGGGAAAGGGAATTTCATTAAGTTTGAGGACGAGGATAAAAATCGCCGTCATCACCGCAATTAGAACGGCCAGAACTGCAGACAATCCCAAGAATTTCCCGACAACGAACTCCCCTCGGCCGACGGGTTTGGAGATTAACACCAAGACGGTGCGTTTCTCGATTTCTTTATTAATCAAACCCGTGCCGATAAAAACGGTGACAATTAAGCCCAGTATATTCATTGCCCCCAAGCCGATATCGAGGGTCATTTTATCTTGGGTTCCGGCGGCGACTTCCGGCAGCAGCAAAACGGCGGCGAGTAAAATGAGGGCGTACAATGCCACCAGATACAGGGTTCGATCGCGAATTACCTCTCGAAAGACATTCGCCGCGATCGTCGAGATGCTTCCCAAATTGACTTGAATCATTTAACGGACAACGAACGACGATTTTTAGATTTTTAAACCCAGATTCGGAACGTACAAGCCCTTGAAGGTTTTAAACCCTAATTGTTCACGGTCAATTGTCAATTGTCAATTCTCCAGGGAGGGTATTACTCAAAGGTAAATTGAGTGGATTTGCAATTGAGCATTCCTGCCGGGTATGCGGGAGAGTCCATCGGCATTCGAGTATCGGGGCGAATCTGGCAGGTTTTGCTGAGTAAGTAATCCGATCGACCGGCACTCGTAGCGGTCTTGCGAGCAAAAATTCTCACATCGTATTCCGTTTCTGGGACAATTTCCACTTGTACCGACCAGCGATCGCGATCGACGATACCTTGCAATTGGTTCATCACTTGCTCTTGGATATTGACGCGCCCCAATTGGAGATTGAAGAGAAATCGCTCGATACTACCCCAAGTTTGACCGTTGACTTCCCCCGCGATTTGGCTGACGGTTTGGTCTAAAATTTCCTTGCCGTCCGTGTTGGGCGCGTTGCCCACGCGCACGACAAAGTTACTGCGGCTCACATCGGCCGAGGCGAGTTCGGGATAGTCTTGGGTCCAATGTTCGACGAGGAAGGCAAAACCCAGCCAAGAACTGAGAATTAAACTACTCAACCCGAGCATCAACAGTTGAGATCGCTCTTCGAGGGGGGGAACTTGCCATTTGTCTTTTCCTCTACGCACTTTGGGGAAAATGGCAATTCCCGCTGCCAGAATCGGCCAAATAATCCAGGCAAAGGCGGGAATTTCTCCCGTCAGCAAACTGGGAAAAAATAACAAGCAAGCCAGAGCGCTCAAAATCCAAGGTCTGAGGGAAAAATTCCCTATTCTGATGGGGTTTTCGATTTGCCACCATGCCAGGCCCACGCTTAACAATAACAAGCTCGATCGAATGAAAGCATCCCGATCTTCATTCTCAAGTTGTAAGGCTTCGGTGGGGTAGTAAAGCTCTGACAAATATACAATTGCCAAAAACAGCCATAAAACTAGACTAACCAGAATTAAGGTTTGCCAAGAAAAGAGTTTTTTCGGTTTTAGGTTTTTATTAAACCATTCAACTGGAGTTGCCATAACGATATCGAAATAACGATTTTAGAATAATCTCTTCACCCATCACACTCTCAATAATTGTAGGTTCAGAATCACTAAAATGACTAGCATTGCACTGTGACTCAACCCGTGAGCGGCTAAAATTGCGAGTGTTTGTTCTCTACGAATAATTAATCGCTTGTGGCGCTGAATAACTCGATCTTGCTGCACCATTCGACTGGGAATTGCGCCTGTGATTTGCAAAAGATAGAGCGCTTGAACTTTAACTTGGAGGGTGACAAAAAAGATGGCAAACCCAATCACGATCGCCCAAAATTCAAAAGCTTGGGAAGCACTGCTCGATAGCCTCCCAATTAAAATATAGTGAATGAGTTGATTTTTGAGAGTGGGCGGTAAGAATTCTGGCTCGACGGCGAAAAAAGCCAACCAACTAATTGAAACCGATAGCAAATTGACGATCGCCGCATACATAATACTGAGTTTGCGGGGCAAATTCAGACGGTTGCGCAACACCCAAGACTCAATGGCAATCGTCACCAGTAGCAATAGGGTTTGCAACAGAATGGTTTTGAGGGGCAAAATAGAGGACACAGTTCGATCTCCAAGTCGGGTGGGAAAGGTGCGATCGCCATTTCAACCGCACTAACGCTGGATTTCGGCGTTCACTTCATTAATGGGTCGGCGTTTCAACTCAACTGATTCAGAACGCGGCAGCAAGTCGAATACCTCACGAAAGCGATCGTCAATTTTCTCAAATTCCACAACTCCACTTTCATCGAACGCAACGTTTCCGGCAGTATCGAATAACACGGTTTGCGGAACCACACCTCGATAGTAATATCCCGGTTCGTTGGGTTCGTACTCAGATTTGGGCACGATGGCATCGACGCTGACCGGAACGATATTGGTGTGGCGACCGTAAAATGCTTGTAGCTGGGAAATTGTCGCCGAGAAGATTTTGCAATCTTCGCTATCTTCGATGTACAGCGTCAGCAATGTGGGTCGTTTTGTCTGCTTGAGAGATTCTTTTAAATTCACTTTGGGCGGAATCAAAGAACCATTTCCCGCATATAGGGCAAAGATATTGCCATCAAAGTTATCATCGTGTAAACCCGCCCATGCAGGAGACGGCATGAGGGTGCTACCACAGACTAAAACGAGGGTGGCAATCGTTGCCAGGGCGATAGCTCGCCAGGGAAGCAGCCCCATCCGGGCAACGGCGCGCAGATGAGAGTAGAGTTGGGAGAAACGGCGCGATCGCACTTGGGAAATACTCATAAATGTATATTGTCTGCGGTCGATCTCCAGTGTTGTATCCGAGTCGATCGATGGTTCCCG
>NZ_JADEXN010000415.1 GCF_015207075.1 Zarconia navalis LEGE 11467 | reverse complement strand
CCATCAAGCTTATGCTCGAACGATATCCCTCTTGTACGCAGGGGGCACTTCGACAGGCTCAGTGACCGGGAGGCGTTTCGTCCCAAGCGCGGGGGGTTTGGGGGGAGACCCCCGCGCGTGCCGGGTTGCACGATCGAATATTGCAGTGTTGACAAAGCCATTTAAACCTTCAGTTGAAACTACTAGCACAGGGGCACTACCCCTACTTATCAAAACGAGTGTGGCGCAGTACTAGTTTGAAAATCGGGATAAAATACATCCTAGAAACGCGATCGAGATCGCCCATTTATCGCCACATTCCCAAGAGGTCTATTGTCCCGTGCAGGTTTTTCGACTCCCCGTCCTTTCCGATAACTATATCTTCCTCCTCTACGATTCCCAGCAGCGTCAAGCCGCCGTTGTCGATCCCGCCGTTGCCGATCCCGTTTTGCAGCAATTGCACCGCTTAGATGCCGAATTGGTTGCCATTTTCAACACCCACCACCACCACGATCATGTTGGGGGGAACCGAAAACTGTTGCAACATTTCCCCAAACTCACGATCTACGGTGGGGCTGAAGATAGCGATCGCATTCCCGGACAAAACGTCTTTTTACAAGAAGGAAATCGGGTTGAATTTGCTCGTCGTCAGGGGGAAGTGTTCTTCATTCCCGGACATACCCGCGCCCACATCGCCTACTATTTCCCGCCGGAAACGACCGCAGAGGCGGGAGAATTGTTCTGTGGCGATACCCTCTTTGCGGGGGGTTGCGGTCGCTTGTTTGAAGGAACCCCCGCTCAGATGGTAGACTCCCTGAGCAAGCTGCGGCGACTTCCGGACAATACGCGAGTCTGGTGCGCTCACGAGTATACCCTCAACAATCTCAAATTTGCCCTGACGGTGGATGGGGAGAATCTGGGGCTTCAGCAGCGGTTTGAACAAGTGCGGGAAAAACGCCGCCATAATGAGGCAACGATTCCGTCGTTACTGGGAATTGAGAAACAAACGAATCCTTTTTTACGGTGGGACGAACCCAGTCTGCAAGCGGCGATGGGAACCCAAGAACCGGCCCGGACGTTTGGGCGCTTGCGGGGGAAAAAGGACTTATTT
Organism: Zarconia navalis LEGE 11467; assembly: GCF_015207075.1. Classification (GTDB taxonomy): domain Bacteria; phylum Cyanobacteriota; class Cyanobacteriia; order Cyanobacteriales; family Geitlerinemataceae; genus Zarconia; species Zarconia navalis. The sequence continues at coordinate 4,117 of NZ_JADEXN010000415.1, read as the reverse complement.
TAAAGGGGTTTGACTCCACGTCAATCCTGGCGGGTAATCGAGTTGGGGCCCTACTCCAAGGTTCTAGTTCCCCTCCTGGGAGGGGCTAGGGGTGGGTTCTGCCTCGTGAAATACTTACCCGATAATCCCACAGAATTCATGGGACAGACCACTAGATTTTGTTGGCGGACAACTCCTCAACCTCAGCAACTTTGGCGGGTAAATCCAGTTCTTGGTAGAGGTTAGCGCTGTCGGTGAAAAAAGATCGCGCCGTTTCCTCCTCTCCCCTGTGTCGGTGGATTTCACCCAGGAGTTTAAAAGCCTCAGCTTGCAGCTTGCGGCGATTGAGGCCTTGAAAAGTTTTCAGGGCTTCTCGGGCGAGGATAAGGGCGGTATCAAGGTTTTGCACGGCACTCACTTCTGAGTAGGCTCGGGCAATTTTCAAAACCTTCTCAGCGCGGCTGACGGTTTGTCCGAGTTTGGCAAGAAGATCGAAACCCTCGCGGTATTTCGCTTCAAATTGGGCGATGCGCTGGGGACGTTGGGAACTGTCCGCAGGCAAATGGCACAACAATTCAACACCAATCAAAGCTAAGGCGATCGCATCGTAGGCAAGGTTTCGGGTATACTCTCCGGCAGTATTGAGTTGGGTAGCCTGTTGGGTATTTTGCTCGGCTTGAGCGAACAGATCTAGGGCAGTAGCGGAGTCAGGGGTCTTTTTGGCAAGCAAGCGCTGGCTATGACCTATTTGCCGATACCGCCGAGCTGTATTCTGGTTTTGTCCAAGTTTCTGGTGTAGATCGCGGCTTTGTTGATAATGTTCGATCGCTGTGGGGTAATCTTCTAAATCCCGGTAACAACTTGCCAACCAAGACCACAAACTGGCAACATCTTTTTCTAAATCTAATTGTTGATAGCGCTGGCGGCTTTGCTGGTAATATTCGATCGCCTCTTCATATTTTCCCCAACCCTGATAAATTCGACCGAGTTGATAGTAGCCAATCGCGATTCCCAATCGATCTTCAAGTCGCTGGCGAATTTCAAAATCTTTGCCCTCGCATTCTAGAGCATCCTGATATTTTCCCCATTCTCGATAGCAAACAGCTTGCACGAGCCATAAACTAGCCACATCTTTCTCTAGAGATAGTTGTTGGTAAATTTTTTGGCTAAATTGGTAATGCTCGATCGCCTCTTCATATTTTCCCCAGTCTTGATAAATCCAACCGAGTTGCCAATAAGCACGAGCTATATAGGAGAGATCGTCAAGTTGCTTGCAAAGCTCTAAATCTTTTTTTTGGAATTCTAACGCTTTCTCATATTTTCGCCAGTCTTGATAAATTCGTCCAATTTGCCAGTAAGCTAAAGCTATTCTCGATATATCGTCAAGCTTCTGGCGAATCTTAAGAGCTTTTAGGCTATATTCGAGTGCCTGTTGGTACTTTTCCCAATCTCGATAGCAACTACCCAGAAAATACCATTGATTGGAAATTTTTTGCTGCAAATTTAGCTCTTGATAAAAATCGAGACTTTTTTGATAATGTTCAATTGCCTCTTTATATTTTCCCCATTTTTGATAGCTCCAGCCAATATTATTGTACGCACTTGCAATATTTTCTCTATTATTTAATTTTTGATTTATTTTTAAATAATATCGATCCCACTTAATTGCAAGATCGTATTTTTCCCAATCTTTATAAGTTTTTGAGATTTGCCACAGCATTTGAATCTCATATTTCTTTAATTCAGCACTCTTGGCAGAAATTAAAGCCTTTTTAAAAAATGGTAATGATTGTTGATATTGACCTCGGAAGCGATAGCAAGTGCCTCGCTGCTGCAAGCATAAAATAAATGCAATCGGACTTCGGTCAATACTGAGACAATAGAAAGCTTTCTTATAGTATGAATCAGATTGAGAATATTTTTCTTTTTCTTGATAACAAATTGCAGATGACCAAAAAAGAAATATGTCAAATTTAGAGTCAAATATATTTTCTAGAGTTTTTAGTATTTGAATACTCTTATCGTATTGCTGTTCTCTAAGACAGGAAATAGCTGTGGCTAAATCCAAATAAAATTGGGTGTTTTTATTTTTTATATCTTGCTTTCTAATTTTTTTTAACACCGGAGTTATTTCACTTCCCATCTCCGCAACTAACTCTTTAAGAAAAACAAATAGAAGAGGCTCGAAATTCGCAATAATTTCTTCGATCCACAACATTAAAACAGAGTCAGCTTTCTTACAGGCGATATAAAATCCGGAAATATTTGATTTAGTTCTAACTTTATGAGTGATATTGGGATTATCACGCACTTTTTTTAGTAGATTTAGCGTTTCTCCTGTCTGGTATAAAAGCTCAATTTGTCGAAGTAATCGTAAGAACGTATGAAAATATTCCTCTTCAAATTCTTCTGTCAGCTCTAATCCCGGCCAGACATCAAATCCCACCGCCGTCAAAACTAACTTATTGAGAATTTTCGATCGAACTTTAGCCGAGACTTCCACCTCTGCCAAAACCCGCGCGGCAAATTGCAACTCCTTCAGTACCGTTGCCGACTCTTCGTAACGGACAATCCCCGCTTCATCCACCACGGGAAACACCAAAACCGGATCGCTTGCCGAGCCATTTTTAACCTGAATCTCCCCCCGTTCGATATCCGGTTGGTAGTCATCCAGCGCCGCAAATAACTTTTGCACCACCTTATTTAATTGCATCGGCATATGTATCCTGCAATATCCTAACGCCAGCAAAATCGGTTCCATCCAGCGCGACTCCTCCCAGTGGCGGCGAATCAACGCCAGCATATCCTCGGAATCGTTATCGGCGATATACCGCGCCGCAAAATACTCCTCGAACGTCAGGTGCATGAATCCGTAGAATCCCGGCGCGCGTTCCACGAATAATCCCGTCGTCTCCCGCACTCGCCGCAAAAACGCCTCTACCGCCTGCCGTACCGATGGCGAATCCGGTTCCTCGTCGTTGAGTTCCGCCAACTTTTTCGCCAGCTTTGCCTCCACTTCTTCCTGACTCACCAATCCCGACGGCTTCTCCTCATGCATCCAGTACGCCAGGGGTGCGAGCAAATCCACCACCTCCGTTTCCTTGAGCAGTACCTTTTCCCCATCGGGTAACTTCTTTCCCAGTTGCCAGTCTTCCGTCAGGGTTTTCACCGCCAGCGCGTACAGTTCCACCCGGCGATGGGGTAAGCGGGAACCGTTGCGGTGAATCAGCGCCAAAATTGTCAGCAGCAGGGGATTTCCCGTCAGGCGCTGCACCCCCTCATTGCTATCGATGGCATCGAGCAACCCTTGCACCTCCGCCTCGGCATTCCGTTCCTGGCGTTCCGGCGCGGCATCCGGCTGTTGCGCCTGTTCCACTGCCAAACACCAACGGCGCAGAAACTGTTCCACCTGTTCCCGCTCCATTTCGATAATGGTGAAATGGCTAAACCGCCCGCTCAGATTTACCTCTTGATACCCGGCAATCCGACTGGTGATGACGAACTTATTCCCAGCGTAAGTGCTGACAAATACCTCGATCCGATCGACAATTTGCTTGCGGCTGGATCGATCGAAAACTTCATCCAACCCATCCAAGAGGACGATACACTGTCCGGATTTGAGCTTTTCGCACAGGAGTTGCGCCACCTCCTCCGCCGAGATTTCTGTGGATGTTGCCGTAAGCTGAGTTTCCCACTGGCGGTAAAACTGCTGCAAAAACTCATCCAACTTCAACTCTGGCTGAGTTGCCAATTTTTCGGCATAGTCGGCGATGCGGAAGAATATCGGCAACCGCGTCTGCCCCAAATCCTCCCCTTCTTCTCCGGCAACAACCATCTCTTTCTCATCCCGTCGCGCCGTAGCAAAATGAAGCGCTAAATACCGCAGCAGCGTCGTTTTTCCCGCCCCCGGATCGCCCAGAATAACGCTATATTGCTGCTTCCGTACCGCTTGGGCTAAATCCACTTTCTCGGTAACGGTTTTGGTAGGATTAAAATCTGAAGCGTCGAAATCCGGCATAGCTGGCTCGGTTTCTTCAGCAAAAGATTTGCCAAATGTCGAACCTAGAGAGGATATAACACAGGAAGTTCGTCGCGTGTCTGGTTTCATATCTTCCTGGAGACAGCTTGCTACTTCTGC
>NZ_JADEXN010000414.1 GCF_015207075.1 Zarconia navalis LEGE 11467 | reverse complement strand
GGTTTCTCGATATAGTATGAGAACGATGGGTTAGTTTAAATTGCCGTTGCCGAAGTGATTGCAAACCCCGATCGATCGCGCGTCTTTCTCCCCCAGCCTCCAAAAGCCATGACACCGAAATTCCCCGGTATGAACCCCTATCTGGAAAATCCCGCGTTATGGCCCGAAGTGCATTCCTGGCTGATTGTCGAGTTGGCGCGATCGCTCAATCCCCTACTGGTTCCCAAATATCGGGCGGCGGTAGAAAAGCGGGTGTATAGCGATGCCGTTCTGGTGGGCATTCCCGATGCCTCGGTGTTTGAAGTTCGTCCCGATGCAGACTTCACACCGGCAACGACAACTCAGGTGATGCCCAAACCGGTTCGGGTGACGGTTCCCCAAACCGAAGAACGTACCGAACGTTACTTAGAAATTCGGGAAGTCAAAACCGGACGAGTCGTAACTGCCATAGAACTGCTTTCACCGACGAATAAACGAGCGGGGGAAGGTCGCCAAAAGTACCTTGCGAAGCGGCAAAAGGTGTTAAATAGTAGGACGCATTTGGTGGAAATCGATTTGTTGCGATCGGGCGATTTTATGCCGATGACGGCTGCCATTCCATCGGACTATCGGATTCTGGTAAGTCGGGCTAATCTGCGTCCGGAAGCGGAACTCTACCCCTTCAATCTGCGCGAAACCATTCCAGAATTTTCCCTGCCATTACTGCCTCAAGAACGCGAACCCGTCGTTCACTTATCCGATATTTTAGAGCGAGCCTATTCAGAAGCAGCTTTGGATTTGACGATCGATTATTCTCGATCTCCCGTACCTCCTTTAAGGGATGTTGATGAAGAATGGGTGCGATCGTTGATGTCATTGTAAGTGGGGCGATCGATACCCACTTCTCAAAACTCTCTGGCGATACGTTCCCAGTCTGGCAGCGAAGCATTCCCGATCGAACCGTTTGCGTTTCCAGACATTTCTGTAGAAGTCGAGGGATTATTAAAGTAATACAAAGTAAATTCGGAAACCAAAACTCGGAATCGCGGATGTTTCTGAATTCCAAATTTTGATTTCCGAATTGTTGGGGTTTCCATTAATTCGGCTTCCAAAGAAGCCTGGATACTTGGCGACAGATTTATAACTATCCAATCAGTTTACAAATGTTTCCATTAATTCGGCTTCCAAAGAAGCCTGGATACCCCCACTTAAAAGATGGGGGCTTGAATCAAACAGGATTGTTTCCATTAATTCGGCTTCCAAAGAAGCCTGGATACAATTAATGCTTTTTCGTATTCTACTGGATACAATTAATGCTTTTTCGTATTCTAATTGAATCGTTTTGTTTCCATTAATTCGGCTTCCAAAGAAGCCTGGATACCTGGGGAACCCTCGACGCCCTAGCTCGCACCTTTGGGTAGTTTCCATTAATTCGGCTTCCAAAGAAGCCTGGATACTCTAGATTATACAACACCCACACCACAAGGGTTTCAAACCCAGTTTTGGCGAACCTCCCAATTTGTAAGTACAACGTCATACGCACAACTCCTCAAAAACCCTCAAACCCTTACCCCGTCTCCTTGACACGTCCCCAACTCACCTCTATACCCCCAAACCCAGTCCGGGCGGGAGTTTCCCCAGCGCGATCGCCCGATCGCATAAAACCCCACTACCGGTTTGCCAAAAATCGAGACAAGACTCGATCTACTAAAAACAAAATCTTGTAAATTGCCAAGCTTTACGAATTTTAACAAACATAAGAAATCATGAAAATAATTCTGAATGACTCCCAATTCGGATTAAAGTCACGACTTTTTCTTCTTTTCGGAGCTGATAGATTAATAGCCAGTCCGGTTCAAGATGACATTCGCGATACTCGCGCATCTCACCGGTCAGTTGATGGTCAAAATATTTTTGAGGTAGTGCTTTCCCTCTAAGTAATGCAATTAATACATTACCAAGTTTATTCAAGTCTTTTCCTTGTTTTTCAGCCCTTTTAAAATCTTTCTTGAACTGAGAGGTCGGCGAAATTGTATACATCGACATTAATTTTCGCTCATCTCATCCAAAAACTCATCGACACTCCCATAAGAACTTAAAGCTTCTACATTTTCGGCTTCTCTGATTGCCGCACGAGTTGTATCGTTGGGAATTTTCACCAAAAAAGGTAGCCCTTGCTGCAATTCAACTTGCTTGTAAAACATCCGAATTGCTTCGGTTGGCGTAATACCCAGTGCTTGAAAAATCGCTTCGGCTGAAGCTTTTAAATTTGGTTCGATTCGAGCTTGAACTTTACTCGTTTGGAAAGCCATTTTTTTTAAGTGTTTACGCTTTTATTTTTGTACTCCAATTGTATCACAAAAATAGAAAAACGACTCGATCTGCTATAGAGCATACAGAAAGCATAAGATCGATAGGTGACTGATTATGGATGACAATGATATGCCCCTGCGGATTACCATTACCCTGTCTGCCTACGAAGGGCGAAAGCTCATTTGCCCGAGTAAGATTCACGGCAAACCTAAAGCCACTTATGCCGCCCAAATTATCGGTTCTCGAATTGAAGCGAATTTCGAGGAAATCAACCGGCAGATGGCAGATATTGCTAAACGTGAAGGAATTACCGTTGCTGAACTCGAAGCGCGTTGGCTAGCGGAGGAAAACTTCGAGTTAGACTAGCATCGTGGTCATTTCCAATCTCGATCGAATTTGCACTCCATTCTCTATGAATCCCAAACTCTCATCAATCATCGATCGCAAACCCACAATTGGTCGAATTATCTTCACCGATTCCGCCTCATTTCTTTTAACTTTGGGGGCGATCGCTTCTGGTATATTTATCGAGACAATTCCCGTCGGCTTGGGATTAATGTACTTTTTAATTAAACGAGTTCGCTTGATTCAGAATGCTTTTGCTAAAGGTGTTTCCGTCAAAGCTTTAATTGTCGGTAAGCAACGTGCCTATGGAGCCTGGAAACTGCGATATCGATACACTTATCAGCAGAAAGATTACGAGTCGTGCCATCAAATTATTCGCTTTAAAGCCGAAGTTCGCAAAGGAGAGACGATGGAAGCATTTTTAAATCCAGAACAACCAGATACCGCATTTCTCTCTAATTTTTATTTAGGATAAAAATTATAAAATTCATAAAAAGTATATATACATCACAGAGACATAATTGTATTTTATAAATGCCGACAAATCCCTTAACCGAACTCGCTAAATTGCGAACTCGCGCGGCGGCTGAAAGAACGTTACTCTCTTGGGTCAGAAGTACTTTGCTTTTGCTTGAACTGGGAATTGCGATCGGCTATGTTTCTGATATTTTCGTGCAACGTTTTCCGGGTGCAAACCGCGAAGAATTCCGAGAATTGTTTCGCCCGTTAGGATTATTAACGATTACTTTAGCGCTGATACTCCTGGTACTGGCGATGTGGCAGCATCGAATTGCGATCGACTCACTTCGCCGCGAAAACTACATTTTACTCTCGGGTCGATCGATGGAACTCGCATCAACGGTAGCCGTTTCGATCTATGGTCTCATTGCCCTGTGCATTTTGTTATTTTAGCTTTATTAGAAGCGGCGATCGAGCTTCCTGACTTGTCGCTAGATTTCTTTCTAAATACTCAGTAGAATTCCGAAAAAGGCAAATAAGCCAATTCCAAATAACGCAATCGAGACAATAAAACTGATAGAAATATCGGGCACGTAAGTATAGTTTTCTTTGCGAATATTTCGGAGTTCTTGTCTGTGTTGTACTGTCGCACCTAGCATCGCCAGCGTCCCGAGGGATACGAAGGCTAATCCTAAAATCCGAGTGAATCTGATTGGATTATTAACACCAACAGCCTCATTCAATACGGAGACAATTTTATCTATCCCAAATCCAAAGCTAATCAACGAAATGCTAGTCCGAATCCAAGCCATCAACGTTCGTTCTGCGGCAGCTCTATTTCTCTTTTTGGCAAGTTCTAGGTTTGACATCGCGACGGTTTATAGACTGATTGACTGATAGCGGTTTTCGCGCCTCATGAGGGATGGAATTTCTGGGAATGGGGAATGGGGCATTGGTGAAAGGTTAAGTCTCGTAGGTTGGGCCCGTGGAACGAAGCCCAACGCCATCAGTTGCGGTTGTTGGGCTTCATGCTTCAACCCAACCTACATTTTGATGATGCGTTACGACGGATTTTGATTTTCTGTTCAGTGTAATCGTTACCGCCGTCGAACGCATCCTACCGCTTAAAACCCCCTCGCCACTCCTTCTCCGCGCGGATCTGCCGCCCCTTCGAGATATCCTTCGGCGGTGACTTCGATCGCGTTGGCATTGCCCCAGCCATTTCGTTCTTGCAGTTCGTGTCCCCGGCGGCGCAACTCTTCTCGGGTCAAAACATCCAATCCCCAGGATTCGACGAAGGTTTTGTCGGGCAACCACTGATGGTGCAAACGCGGTGCAGTTACCGCCCGTTCCACGTCCATCTCGTACACCAGAACGTTGAGGAATACTTGCAACACTGTCGTGATAATCGTACTCCCTCCCGGCGCACCTACCGCAAGGCGCAGACGATCGCCTTCTGTCACGATCGTCGGTGTCATACTCGATAGGGGCGTTTTGCCAGGGGCGATCGAATTGGCTTCTCCCCCCACCAACCCGAACAAATTCGGGACTCCAGGGGCGATCGAAAAATCATCCATCTCGTTGTTGAGCAAAATTCCCGTCCCCTGGGCAACCACCGCCGCGCCGAAACCGCCATTGACGGTAAACGTGAGACTGACGGCATTGCGATCGCCATCGACAACGGTAAGATGACTCGTCTGGGGGGATTCCCGCAATCGTTCCAGGAGTTGCGCATCGGCTGGCTTTACCTCACTTGACGATCGCGCCCGTTCCATCTCGATTTCGGTACGGCGAACTGCTGCGTATTCCTCACTCACCAACTCGGCAACGGGAACCTCGACAAAATCGGGATCGCCCAGGTATTCAGCCCGATCGGCATAGGCAATCCGCATCGCCTCAATCAGCAGGTGGAGGGTATCGGGATGATGCCAACCTTGCCCCGCCAAATCTGCATCCCCGATCAGGTTTAGGATTTGCAACAGGTGAACCCCCCCAGAAGAAGGGGGCGGCATGGAACACACCTGCCATTGCCGGAAGTCGCCGCAGAGAGGATCGCGCCAAATGGGTTCGTAGGCGGCCATGTCTTCGCGGGTTATCAGTCCGCCATTGGC
>NZ_JADEXN010000413.1 GCF_015207075.1 Zarconia navalis LEGE 11467 | reverse complement strand
ATCCAAGACAGATAGCCGAAGCGATCCGTCTTAGATTCGGGTTACATCTTTAGCAGAGATGCGATCGCTTTCGCAAGCGCAACCAGCATCATGAGAAGAGCTACTTCTTCCATGTGATTTTCCTATTTTTAGTTTTGGCTCCCCAACGAATGAAGCGATTCAGATAGGATGAGCCAAAGCCGCTACAACTATAACTCAAATTCTAAAAACGCAAAATTGTTTGGGATGTCTCACAGTTTATCCCAAACAATTTTGAACGTCAAGTTATAGTTGCAGCTATTCTTAGCATAGGTCAAAATCTCTATATTTGACCGAAGTTATACACATCTTTTACAACTACGACATATCTTTTACAACTACAACATTGATGCACTGATTAAGTTATACTGAGGTAACTCGGGTGTGTAACCAGTTCGCCGTACACCCCTGACTAGTACTCCGCCACAGAAATTATGACGGGTAATTTTGTAGGGGTAATCCCCCCGTGGTTACCCCATCTGACCGGGGTAGGCACAGGGGCGCTACCCCTACTTGTCAAAATCATTGTGGTCAAGTACTAGACGTAAGTTCTAGACTTTACTGATGACACGTTCGAGGACTCGTCGAGTCAACTTTATTATGAAACATTAAGCTTTTATAAATAGGGCATGAATCGATCGCTCCGATTAAAACCTGAATGTATTGCGGACGTTAAAGCAGCATCGAGACGAAAGTTTGCTCGCCAAATAGATTTAGCCGATCGAGCTGAAATCTCCCGCGCGACGGTTAGTAAGTTTCTGAAAGGTCATCCAGTCGATCGATTTAATTTTATCGAACTGGCTGAGTTGTTAGATTTTGAGGTTGAAGCAATTGCCAAACTCAATACTGATTCAGATGTCTTGGGAGCAGAATCATCGAGCTTGCTTCATTGGGATCGCCATCCTCAACCGCAAACTACTCCCGATCGCGAAGAAGAATTAACCATCCTCAGACGGTGGATTTTTCAAGAATCCTGCCAGGTTTTGTTCGTATACGGATTTGGAAAAATCGGCAAAACGGGTATCATTTCAAAACTTTATCGTGAAGCGCGAAAGAATAGCGATTTTGAAGGTGGAATTTGGGTCGATTTTAAAGGTGGCGTAATTACAGTCGAAAAACTGTTAGAGCGAATTGTCAAAACCTGGTCTGATGCTTCTGATATTTTGCAAGAAGAACGCCTAAGCGATAAAATCTCTAAGCTCGTTGATTTCTTGGAAACCCATCGATATCTAATCGTCTTGAGGCGAATCGATAAGCTCTTTCAAGAAGGAGAAATATTTGGTCGGTACCAGCTTGAATATCGAGACTATGAGGAATTATTTGCTCAGCTTCGAGGTCGCTCCCATAAAAGCTGCTGGATCGCGATCGGACGTCAACCATCCTACGATATATTGGGGTACTCTGGCGAGAGTAGATCTGCGCGATTGTTTCATTTAAAGGGATTAAACCAAAGCGAAGCTGTTTCACTTTTACATCGCGAAGGAATCAAAGGAAGTGAGACTGAAATGACGCAATTGACTCGGGTTTATATGGGTCATCCCTGGTGGTTGCAGCAACTTTCTTCTAATATTAATACAAGCACAGTCACGCAGTTTTTGACACGCGATCTGTTTGCTTGTAATGGCACCTGGGATCTTTTAGAAGAACATTTTCAAATTCTGTCATCGCTAGAAAAATCAACACTCTACTGGCTTGCGATCAACCGCGAACCCGTCACAAGTATATTTCTTTACGATGAGGATATGGCGGCTGAAGTGGGTAGAAAGGGTCGATTGATGGAAGCACTGAAATCGCTCCGGTACTGTTCGCTGGTTCATCAACAAGACGATCGATGGGAGTTGCCAGAAATTGTCCTCCGATTTATGACGACGAAACTCATCGATCGATTCTATGATGGCTTTGTCAATGGAGATGTTAGCTCTCTCAATCGTTATCCGCTCATCAAAGTGACCGGTAAGGAATACATTCGAGAAGAACAAATTAAGCTCGTACTTCAGCGCCTTCTCGATCGCCTCAAATCTACATTTGGAGGACTGAGTTCCGTCGAGAATAAAATTCGAGAACTCTTGAAAATTTGCCGCCAACAACTTACTCATCAACCCGGATATGCGGTAGGAAATCTCTTCAATTTGCTCCTCCTCATCAAAAAACAAGTCTGTACGGAAAAGCAAGAATGTACCGAACACAAACCCGTACTTCAAGGTTTAGATTTCTCGGGGTTGTTTGTCTGGCAAGCAGACTTCACCGCAGCTATGTTGCATGATGTCAATTTATCCAATGCAAACCTATCTAAATCAGTAGTTTTAGCCTCTTGCGATGGATTGCTGTCCATGTCTCTGAGTCGCGATGGGAAAATTCTCGCGGCTGGAGATACCAGTGGCAAAATTTATGTCTGGCAAGTAGCCGAAGGGAAATTAGAACCCCACCTGATTCACCAAGCTCATTCTCATTGGGTGAGAACTGTTGCGGTGAGTGCGAATGGTGCTTTCGTTGCCAGTGGTGGAGAAGATCGGTTTGTCTATGTTTGGAATGTGAAGGATGACCATGCATTTCCGTTTCGAGGGAGTCACAGCCAGCGTCTGCGTGCAGTTGCCTTTAGTCCTGGGAATAATCACTTACTTGCCAGTGCGGGTGATGACGGACACGTTATCCTGTGGGATATTCGATCTCGCCGATCGATCGCCAGATATATTCTCCCAAACGATAAAATTTGTGCTTTAGCCTTTAGTTCTGACGGTAAGTTTTTGGTCAGTGCCAGCGAAAAGGGGCAAATCGCCGTTCACGCGATCGATTCTACCGATAACTATGGGCAATTTAGTCAACCCCAAGTTTTTCAAGATGACTGTCAAGGTAAGTTACAGGCAATTGCCTTAAGCCCGGACGATCGAATTCTTGCCACTGGAGGCGATGATGGATATATCCGGCTTTGGAACATTTCGACGGGTCATCTCATAGGTGAATCGGAATTACACCATACCGATTGGATTCGTTCGATCGCCTTTAGCCCTGATGGCAAAAATATAGCCAGTAGCGGCGAAGATTTTGCAGTCAAAATATGGGATAGCCAGACGGGGCGCTATCTGAATACTTTTTTCGGTCATCAAGGTCGAGTCTGGGCTGTGGTATTCGATAGTGAGAGTGAGTATCTCTTTAGTGCAGGTGACGACCAAACCCTGAAAACCTGGGATGTCCAAACTGGGCATTGCTGGAAAACCATTCAAGGCTATACCTCGAAGGTTCGCTCTGTGGCATTTAGCCCCGACGAGCAGCAGTTGACAACTGCAAGTGATGATGGAACAGTTCGGCTCTGGGACTTAGCCAGCAAAAAGTATAAAAATCTATACGGACACCAGGGTCGAGTTTGGTCGGTTAGCTTCACAAGCGATGGTGCTTATGTCGTGAGTGGGAGCGATGACAAAACCGTCAAAGTTTGGAAGGTACCTGCTCGAAAGATGCATACAATACTCGAGCAGCATACAAGTTGGGTGCGGGCAGTGGCTTGTTCCCCTAAGTTACGACTCATTGCCAGTGGCGGTGACGATTGCGTGATTTGGCTGCACGATCTAGAAAATTTCGATTACCAGGAATTGGATTTAGAGCACAAAAACTGGATTCAAGCCCTAGCCTTTGGATGGCATGAGGAGCTTGGAAAGTTACGACTTGCCAGTGCCAGCGATGACAAAACCGTCAAGATTTGGGATATCGAGACTCGTAAATGTATTCTCTCTCTTGAGGAGCACCAGGAACCCGTACGGGCAGTGGCTCTGAGTCCTGATTGTCGCTGGGTTGTCAGCGGCAGTAACGATAAAACCGTCCGCTTGTGCGAAATTGAAACCGGACGGTATCTCGCCCCCTTGGGACGGCAAGAGGATGCCCATATGGATTGGGTGCGGGCCGTGGCGTTCCACCCTGATTTTCCCGATCGCCAACTCATCGCCAGTGCCAGTTACGATCGCACCATTAAACTCTGGGATATCAGCGATCTCCCGGCAACCTGCACGACGCTATCGGGTCATAACGGGGCCGTGGTTTCCGTTGCCTTTAGTCCCGATGGTCAAACACTCGCCAGTGGTAGTGAAGACGATACCATTCGGCTGTGGGATGTTGACACGGGTGAATGTCTTGAAGTGCTAAAGCCGCCGCGTCCCTATGAAAATATGGACATTACCAATATTGAGGGGTTAACCACCGCTCAAAAGGAAGCGTTGGTAACCCTCGGTGCCAAAGACCGTTCTCACGATCTTTAAGGCAATCAAAATACAAGTTTAGGTCGATCGGGAGAAAGAACCACACGGGCTTGAAATACACACTTTGTAAATTTCAGACCGTATCGAACGCTGAGATGTCGATCGAGCCAACGCTCCGCAATCGAACATCTCGAACTCGAGCTGGCGTTATTGGTATTCCGATCGAATGGCTTGGAGAGCCGTTTGAGTGGTGGAATATTGAGCCACAATGTGTGGTAGAAAGTCTAAGGCACCATCGATCGAATCATTGCGACTGACTGATTCTAGCTTGTCGCACAATGCAGCCATCTCCTGTGCCCCTAAAGTTGCGCTTGTCGATTTTAGGGTGTGAGCGGCCATTTGCAAAGCCATCCTGTCCCGTTTCTCGATCGCATCTTCGATATTTTGAATGAGCTGGGGACTTTCTTGACAATAGCTATCGAGTACCTCAATTAAAGTCTCCACATCCTCTTCCCCGATCAAAGATTGCAACGCTTTTAACGCCTCTCGATCGATGATATCGTCAGGCAAACTCGGTAAAGATCCCTCATTGTTTCTTTCGTTTTCTTCGACGGGTTCTCGCGGCAACGATTCTGGTGCTTGGGAAATTTCTCCAGAGTCGTTAGGACGGGTACTTGCGGTCAGCTCCTGCCCCCGCTCTCCTTCACCGATCGAAACCAGCGAACTGGAAGTGTCGAGAGCTTTTCTGTGGGGTTTCTCCTGGAACAGTTGGCAGCAACATTGGGAAATCGCTAAAGCCAATTTTTCGGCACGAATGGGTTTACTGATATAGTCGTCCATTCCCGCCTCCAAACAAATCTCTCGATCGCCTTGCATGGCATTAGCCGTCATGGCGATAATTTGCACGGGGCGATCGCAGCGATCGGCAACAAAATCACAAGAGCGAATTCGCCGTGTTGTCTCCAGCCCATCCAGTTCGGGCATCTGAACATCCATTAAGACTAAATC
>NZ_JADEXN010000412.1 GCF_015207075.1 Zarconia navalis LEGE 11467 | reverse complement strand
ACTCACTACCGACGGCCGAGTCAGAGCCAAAACTCAAGCGTGGCCAAATCACTGCGCTACGCAGCGCTCGTTCGGCGGTATTATTGGTCGGCTCAATGCCTCGACATTCGACAAAAGTCCATAAAGCCGGTTCGAGTTTAAGAATCATGGCACAGGTGCGTGCAGTTTGAGCCAAGGGGGTCTTTTCTTGTGGATGCTCGCACAGAGCTGCTGCCTCACTCAGAAGGCGATCTACCCGATGACGCAAACGAGTCATGGCAACCTCGAACAACTCCCACGACACAGTGCCATCGCGCACTCGATGCCACCAACGAAACAAGCGCTTTGTCTGTCTGAGTAAAGCCTGACCGATTCCACCAGCTACCCCAGAGCGCTCGGACATGCGAATAAAATCCCGTTTCAGGTGGGCCCAACACAGTTGTCGCCGCTCTGGGTCGAACCAGTGCTCGCCTTCTTCTGAGCGGGTGGGTCTTTTGATGGCGGCTGGGAACTGTTTTTCGAGTTGAGTCCCAGCCGCTCTTCTATGGTTGTCAGTCTTTGCTCACTGCCCTTGACTTGGTTTTCTCAGCTTTGGATAAAGGATATCGGCCGTTAGGACGATAAACGCGTGAATCGGCAGGATGAGAAAGAGTAGTGTTGAGAGCCGTCCGATCCCCATTACTGTTTCAATGATGGCGGGTTTTGGGGTCAGCCAGTCGAAAGCCTTATTGAAGAAATCGCCAACTCGTTCCTTTCCCTCGACGCATAACCAAGGGCTATGAGCGACAATCGCCCGATCGGGTTCCCAGGCCCGAATTATCTTGAGGGAGTCGTGCAGCGAGATTCGATCGAACATATGGACAAGCTGTACGCCGCGCGGCGTGTGCTGGTACATTTGATTCCAGCGAGTGGTAACCCGAGAAATCGACGAAAAGGTTGATGGGTCGAAGTCCATAATCAGATCGGTGAAGACGATCGTGCGCGATTCCCGATGGAAAAAGACAATCTCATCAAACCACCCATTTCCCGAGCCAAAAATGCACTGGTCGATTTGACCGTCCCACTCGGGTTCGGGCTTATCTGTCGATAACGTGGTGTAGAAGGTCAAGTCTTTGCGTTTTGGTGCTAATCGTGGGGATGCGTAGAGTTTGGCATCGGGATATACTTGGCTCCAATCTCCAAGGTGCAAATGGTGTAGGTTATTGGGTGAGACGAGATATTTGACAGTTCCCAGGCGATCGATATCGGCGCGGAGATCGAGATTGAGTTGGATGGGAGAAATAACGAACAGGCTACCGTCATCGAGGCGAATGACAACGGCACGATGTGTATAGGGATAGCGAGGCTGTGCGGGAGGACGAAAGCAGAGAGACTCTTTTGCTTCAATCGTCCAGATGTTTGAGGCAACTGGGACGAGACCGCTTTCGGGTCGCTCGGGAACTGGGCGAAAGCTCTGTACCATAGAGTGTTGATGCTCCCTAAATGGCAATCGGTCGGGGGATTTGCGGGTTAACGGTTAACGGTTTGCGATGGGAAGATTTTACGACAGCAATCCAAAATCAGTTGCGAGAGCGTGAAAACTCTTCAATTGTAGATCCATAGATTCACTGCGGGTCTGTCCGTGACAACTGATTTTGTCGGGATTCGGGATTGCCTCGATCGAAAAGCATGAAAATCCGGAGAGATCGCCTCTTTCTCCGTATCAGTAGGTACGACCGTTTTTATACAAAATTATTAACGAACCCTCCATGCTGACTGAGAAAACACCCTGCGCATCCCGGACACAGATGCCATCCGACCCCCGCGAAAACGAACCAAAATCCCCCGATCGGGCGATCGTCAAAGCCGCACTTCAAGAAAAACTTAAAGGTCTTACCACCGCTCGCGGCGAGCTAACTTTTCCCTGCATTCCGGCACTATTAGAAGACTATATTCAAAAAATTCAAGACTTACTCAGTAGTTTAGGGCAAACCCTAACCTTCCAAGAAATCGAAACCTTGCGAGAGGCGATCGCCTCTCAACTTGCCCAAGGATTTCACGCCTCACCGAACGCCCATCTTATTGTGAGTTACCAACCCCCGCACCCCACAGTCGGCTTGAGTCAGGGAGTCAAACTCGATGTCAAAGTCAAAGTTGAGTCCTTAGAAAATCACTATCACGGTTGGATACAAACTCGAGAAGGGCCGCTATTCGGTTCCCATGCCGATGCCAAAGCGATCGCCATCGCCTCGGAATTGGGCGATCCGGCAGACGTGTCGATCCTGGATGTGGGTGCGGGAGTGGGACGCAATACCCTGGCTTTGGCACGACTCGGCTATCCCGTCGATGCGATCGAACTGACTCCTGGATTTGCTCGAAAATTGACCATTGCAGCCGAAGCAGAAGAAATCCCCGTGCGCGTCATTCAAGGAAACGTCCTCGATCCGATGTTGCGAATGGAAACCGCACATTATCAGTTTGCAGTGGTTGCTGAGGTGGTTTCCCACTTCCGGGACATGAGTCAAGTTCGTTTGCTACTGGCTAAAATCGGCGATGCGCTTCAAAGTGGCGGTTTGCTGCTGTTTAGCACGTTTCTGGCAAAGGATGGATACGAGCCAGATGATGCTGCACGGGAGTTATCGCAAACAGCTTGGTCGTATATTATTACCCGTTCCGAGTTGCGATCGGCGATGAAGGGTTTACCGCTGGAAATCCTATCTGATGAATCGGTATTTGAATACGAACAACAGCATTTGCCAAACGAAGCTTGGCCGCCAACGCCGTGGTTCCCAAACTGGACTCGGGGACGGGATGTGTTTCCCACCGAAGCATCGCCGATGGAGTTGCGTTGGATACTTTGCAAGCGTCGATAGTACAGCACTACGCAAACTTGAAATGCGGGCAGAGGAAAGAGGAAGAGAATAACTATTCCCCGTTCCGGAGTTCCCCACCCTCGTGAGGTCGGACTGAGGTCAAACTGAGGTTGCTATAGTATCCTGACGTTTCTCCTCGCGGTCTGGAGTATGAACCATAGGACTGATGCAGCCATGCAATTCAAAAATGAGATCGATGATGCTGCGTACCTCACACCCTACGGCATAGCATGGGTGACAAGTTAAGCAATTTGCTCTCATGTCAAGTTGACTGGCTTGAATCCTCAACCCCCCGTCATATAATGGGTTTCAACGATGTGACTCTTGTACGCAGGGGGCACTTCGACAGGCTCAGTGACCGGGAGGCGTTCGTCCCCCAACGGGGGGTTTGGGGGGAGACCCCCCAAGGACCGGGTTTTCGACCAAATATTGCAGCATTGACAATGCCGAGATGACCTTAACTTGTCACCAATGACGGCATAGAGACTTTGCATCAGTCCTGAATCTAGAAGATGTACACCACACGAAGAGAGTAATGCCGATGGCAACCGTTGCAGAGGCTTTAGATGCCGCCAATTTTTACTACCGTTCTCGCAATCTTCGATCGACTGACGCAATTTGTCGGAAGATTCTACAGCAAGAACCCGATCGCCCCGAAGCCCTAAACTTACTCGGTGCGGTAGCGTGCCAAGTGGGAGATCTCGAAAGAGCGATCGCATCCATTTCGCGAGCGATCGAGCTGAACCCCCGCCAACCCGATTTCTACTGCAATCTGGCCGAATCCTATAAACGGTTGGGAAAGCCCGATCGCGCTATTGCAGCTTTTCGCCAAGCCTTGGAACTGCAACCGGATGCCGTTGAAGGGTACAAAGGATTGGGCGATTTATTATTTGAAGAGGGGAACTTCAACGAGGCGCAAAACTGCTACCAGAAGTGGATGCAACTCGAACCTAACTCGGCGATCGTCCGTTTCAAACTCGGTTTGCTCGCCAAAGAACGGGGGAAAATTGAGGAAGCCATTCCCCTCTACGAACAGGCATTGCAACTTCAGCCCAACTTCGTCGATGCCTATAACTATCTCGGTCAGGCATTTATCTGTCAAGGGAAGTTTGAGGAAGCCATTGCACTGCATCAAAAAGCTCTAGCACTTCAGCCGGATTGTCTCGATGCGATCATCTCTCTGGCAGGAATTTACGAACGGCAGCGACAGTTCGATCGAGCCGAAGCCTTATTGCGTCCGGCGATCGAAGCCGGAACCGATCATGCGGGTATTATTCATGCCTTTGCCGTCCTCTGCCAGCACCAAAAGAAACCGGCAGATGCCATCGAACCATTGAAGCAACGATTGAGTCGAGGCGATCTCACTGCATCCCATCGGCGAGCGTTCCTCTTTACCCTGGCTGATAGCTACGATGCTTCGGGAAACTTCGATCTCGCTTTTGACTGCTATCGACAAGCCAACGATCTCAAACCTATGACCTTCGATCCCGGCCCCACCGCCAGGGCGATCGCTAATATTAAAAATACCTTTACGCGGGAAGGCTTAGCAGGGTTTGCCACCGCTTCCAATTCATCGCAACTTCCCATCTTCATCGTCGGAATGCCGCGATCGGGAACCAGCCTCGCCGAACAAATTCTCGCCTCCCATCCTCGGGTTTTCGGTGCGGGAGAACGTTCGGCCCTGCACCAACTCGCCAAACAAATCGGCCCGTCCCTCGGCAGCCAAGTTCGCTATCCTCGCTGCCTCGATTCTCTGAACGTTCTAGCCGCCGATCGCATTGCCTCAGAGTACCTGCAAATGCTGCAATCTCTAGCACCGGACGCGAGTTTTGTTACCGATAAAATGCCCTCGAATTTCCTCCATTTAGGTTTAATTCAACTCCTATTTCCGGGAGCAAAAATTATCCATTGCGTCCGCCATCCCCTCGATACTTGTTTGTCGTGCTATTTCCAAGATTTTCTCGGAACTCATGCTTATGCCTACGATTTAAACAGTTTAGGAACGTTCTATCAACTGTATTGGGATTTGATGGCACACTGGCAACAAGCTTTGAGTTTACCGATCTTCGAGCTTCGTTATGAAGAACTCGTGACCGAACCCGAATCTAAAATTCGCAACTTAGTAGAATTTTGCGGTTTAGAATGGGATGATGCTTGCTTGCGATTCCATCAGTCCGATCGTCACATTCCCACGGCAAGTTACCATCAGGTTCAACAGCCGATTTATACTAAATCGGTGGCTCGATACAAGAACTACGATCGGTACTTAGATGTGCTTAAATCCTCTTTGGGAAATATGTCGATCGCATTTGAATAAACTTCCAGCGGAATGGATGAATCGATCGCATTTCTCTCAAAACCCGCCCCAATACGCCATGATGACACCGGATAAT
>NZ_JADEXN010000411.1 GCF_015207075.1 Zarconia navalis LEGE 11467 | reverse complement strand
GAACAGGTGCAGCATGAATTCAAGTTCGTGATTTGGCGCAGTTTCCGGTCGATGACGCGAGACTATTCCCCTGTGCCTTTAGGTCAATTCTTAGAGGACTTGATTCATCAACTCGCTCCCCAGTCCTACACAAACCTTCCAGAAACTATCGGTACTAAAGTTAGTAAACTACTCGATATTTTGAGGCAAAAACGCTGTTTATTAGTTCTCGATGATGTTGAATCGATTCTACAAAAACATACTCCACAAAAAATCATTAAAAATGGTCTAACAGAACAATACTTTCCTGATTCTCAGATCTATTTCGAGCTGTTTCGGCAACTGGGAGAAGGACGACATCAAAGCTGTGTGGTATTAACCAGTCGAGCAGAACCGAAATATATTCAGTTGCTCGCCGGAAATAATTCAGGGATTCGTTCTTTACCTATTCGGGGATTGCAAGTTACAGAAATTCAACAAATGTTGAGTGAGAAGGGGATATTCGGAAAAAAACCAGCTCAATGGAGTCGCTTAGTTGACTATTATGGTGGCAATCCCTTAATTCTTAACATTGTTGCCACCACCATAAAGCGTTTGTTTAATGGGAGCATCGCAGACTTTTTTAGGTACAATACGATGATTTTCAATGAAATTCACGAGGTATTAGATCGACAGTTTGAGGATTTTTCAGCTCTAGAGAAAGATGTGATGAGAGTTCTAGCCACTCAAGAGACTCCCTTCTCGTTTGCAGATCTGCGATCGCAAATTTCACCCTCTATCTCAACCGTCATCTTGTTAGAATCTGTAAGGTTATTGCAAGCACGACAAATCATCGAAAAAATTACCGATCGTTTTAGCTTGTCCCCCCTCCTGAGAGATTATATGCAAAAGCGTTGTTTGAGTGCTCGATAAGAGATAGGTGGGCGATCGCGATCGGGGTAATGGTTATCGGGGTAATGTTAAGTGCATCCTTCGTTCAACCTCGTTTGACGCAGTACGATACGATCGATATCGCGATCGCCTCAAACAGACTCCGGCGAATATTAAGAACTTTTGCGAAGACCCACAACCACCGGCAACGATTTAGACTAGGATGTTAGTCTGCTCTTCATCTGCACGACATGGACTACCATGCTCAATCCGAATCTGGAAGACATCCAGCTCACTAAAGACGAATACGAACGCTACTCCCGCCACTTGATTCTGCCGGAAGTCGGACTCGACGGGCAAAAGCGCCTCAAGGAAGCTAAGGTACTGTGTATCGGCACCGGAGGTCTGGGTTCGCCGTTGCTGCTGTACCTCGCGGCGGCCGGTGTGGGAACCATCGGCATCGTCGATTTTGATATCGTCGATCGATCGAACCTGCAACGTCAGATTATTCACGGCACTTCTTGGGTGAACAAGCCCAAAATCGAATCGGCAAAAAGCCGCATCCTCGAAATCAATCCGGCTTGTCAGGTGAACCTATACGAAACCCGCCTGATGTCGGACAACGCCCTGGAGATTATCGAACCTTACGATATCGTCGTGGACGGAACGGATAATTTCCCCACCCGATATCTGGTTAACGATGCCTGCGTTTTGCTCGATAAGCCCAACGTCTACGGTTCGATTTTCCGGTTTGAAGGCCAAGCAACGGTCTTCAACTACCAAGGCGGCCCCAACTATCGCGATCTGTATCCGGAACCGCCGCCACCGGGAATGGTTCCTTCTTGTGCTGAAGGGGGCGTTCTGGGGGTACTGTGCGGGATTATCGGCACGATTCAAGCCACCGAAACCGTCAAAATCATTTTGGGACAGGGCAATACCCTCAGCGGGCGGCTGATGCTCTACAATGCCCTGGATATGACGTTCCGGGAATTGAAGCTGCGACCGAATCCCGAACGTCCCGTTATCGAAAAACTAATCGATTACGAACAGTTCTGCGGCATCCCGCAAGCTAAAGCCGAAGAGGAGAAGCAGAAAATGGCACTACCAGAAATGACTGTCACCGAACTCAAGCAGTTGATGGATAGCGGTGCGGACGATTTCGTTTTGGTTGACGTGCGCAATCCCAACGAGTACGACATTGCCAAAATCGACGGTTCCGTACTGGTTCCCCTGCCGGATATCGAACGGGGCGACGGGGTGGAGAAGGTGAAGGAATTGCTCAACGG
Organism: Zarconia navalis LEGE 11467; assembly: GCF_015207075.1. Lineage (GTDB taxonomy): Bacteria > Cyanobacteriota > Cyanobacteriia > Cyanobacteriales > Geitlerinemataceae > Zarconia > Zarconia navalis. The sequence goes on along the minus strand of NZ_JADEXN010000411.1, from coordinate 3,098 downwards.
TCATCGCCTGATCGCTCATTGTAAGATGGGCGGGCGATCGGCTAAAGCGCTAGCCATTCTCAAAGATGCCGGTATCGAAGGAACGAATGTCAAAGGCGGCATCACTGCCTGGAGTCAAGAAGTCGATTCTTCTATCCCCACGTACTAAGTTTTGGGGGAGGGGGAAGTTAAAACTCTGTTCGATACTGTATTCGGACTAGCTTGGGGGCGATCGGTTGTTCGCCCCTACTTTCTTGGGAGGATGGGCGATCGCCCTGGGTAACAAGTTATCCCTCTTCTGTCATATCCGGTTGAATGACCACAATATACAAATCTCACGAGTAACTTTCTCCCCCAGCTTTCCCAGTTCCTCAACCTGAATTACGATCGTTCAACCGGATTTGAGATCACTCCCACTCGATGGTTCCAGGCGGCTTGGAGGTAATGTCGTAAACCACCCGATTCACTCCATCCACCTCATTCACGATCCGATTGGAAATTAGTTCGAGCAAGTCGTAAGGAACCCGAGACCAATCCGCCGTCATCCCATCTTCGCTGGAAATGAAGCGCAGAACGATCGGATAAGCATAGGTGCGGCGATCGCCCATCACCCCTACGCTGCGGACGGGAAGCAACACGGCAAAAGCCTGCCAGAAATCGTGATAGATATCGTGACGCTTGATTTCCTGGCGCACGATTAAATCCGCATCCCGGAGAATATTCAACCGTTCGGCCGTCACTTCTCCCACGATGCGAATTGCCAAACCTGGGCCGGGGAAAGGATGGCGGCGGACGATTTCTTCGGGCAAACCGATGGCGCGACCCACTTTGCGTACTTCATCTTTAAAGAGTTTGCGCAGGGGTTCGACGAGCTTGAAACGCAAATCTTTGGGCAGTCCCCCAACGTTGTGGTGGCTTTTGATTTTCACTGCGACTCGTTCCCCAGTTTTGGGATCGACATTGGTATCTGCCGATTCGATCACGTCGGGATAGAGGGTTCCTTGAGCGAGGTAATCGAAAGGACCGAGTCGTCTCGATTCTTCCTCGAACACCTGGATAAATTCATGTCCGATGCGGCGGCGCTTTTCCTCGGGATCGGTGATACCGTCGAGTTTTTCTAAAAAGCGATCGCGAGCGTTGATGTACTCGACATTAATGTGAAATTTCTCCGCAAACAGCTTTACTAACTGCTCCGGTTCGTACTTGCGCATGAACCCCTGATCGATGAACATACAGGTGACGCGATCGCCGATTGCCTTATGGAGCAAAAACGCCAACGTCGAAGAATCTACACCGCCCGATAGAGCCAGCAGCACTCGCTTCTCCCCTACTTTCGCCCGAATTTCCCGGATCGATTCTTCAACGAATGCTTCCGTCGTCCAGGTGGGATCGCAATCGCAAATGTGGTAGACGAAGTTGCGAATCATCGCCAAACCACCGACGGAATGCACCACCTCTGGGTGAAACTGCACGCCGTAGAGTTGGCGTTCGTGGTGGGCGATCGCCGCGTTGGGCGTATTATCGGTATGAGCGAGAATCTCGAATCCATCGGGGAGTTGCGCCACCGAGTCCCCGTGGCTCATCCACATTGTCGTGTCGTCTTCAACATTGGTGAGCAAATCCGTGGGATCGTCAATGTGCAGCGCCGCTTTGCCGTATTCGCCGCGCTCGGCTCGTTCCACCGTGCCGCCGAGCTGCTGCACCATTAGTTGCATTCCGTAGCAAACCCCGAGAATGGGTATTCCCATTTCCCAAATTCCCCGATCGCATTCCGGCGCGCCGAGATCGTACACGGAGTTGGGCCCTCCCGAGAGAATAATCCCTTTGGGATCGAGTTGGCGCAGTTGTTCGACGGTGGTGCGATAGGATAACACTTCCGAGTAGACTTGGGTTTCTCGAATCCGGCGCGCGATCAGTTCGGAATATTGAGAACCGAAGTCCAAAATGACAATGAGCTGACGCTGGGTTTCTAGGATGGGTTCGCGATCGTTGGCGGGATTATCGGGGAGCGCTTGGGGAGTTTGAGTTCGTGCTGTCATTAGATGTGTGGATGTTGGGTTTAGATATACGAGAACTTCGATCGGGGGTTGAGTTCTATCCCTTGTCTGAGTCCGATCGGGTCCGAAACAGAATCTGGAGCGATCCTTCACCGACTCGGAGACTGAAGAGACTCACGCAAACCCGTCCATCGGGACGATCGTGAATTCTAGCAACACGGGCAACTTTTGCGAATCGAACCATTTGCCAGTGGGAAGAATAACCTCAAAACACGTCCGAGACACTACGGACGAGCCTGTTTAAAGTATCAGTTTAGAGCGATTTGGACTTAAGAACAAATGCGATCGACAATCTGCACGCCCATGTCACTTTTGACGATAATTTGACGCTGGCGATCGAATAAAATCGAACCCACTTCTACTTTGATATTACTGTGCTTTTGAATATAAGCCCGAGCGCGTCGATCGATAGTAGCTGCCAGCGAGCCGTATACCCTCCCCACCCAGTCTCCATTCGTATCTGCATCCAGCTTTCGCAAGCGCTCTAATGCCTCTTGGGTCGTTCCACTGGCAAAAATTTCCCCCACGACGGACGAGGGGACTCCAAGACTCGCACAATGGGCAGTTAGAATTTCCGCACGACCGTCCGCTAGGTGATGGTGCGTGTGAAAAATCCCACCGGCTAACTTAATCGCTTTACCGTGATAGCCAAATAATAAGATAGATTTAAGTTTTTGTAACCCAGCTTCGACTAAAAGCGGGCCGATCCAGTTGGCAACTTTGATTTGTCGATCGGGTGAAATCCCCATTTTTTGCGCCAAATCCAGACCGTTTTCCCCAATGCAGAATACAAGTTCGTCAAAGGTACGGGATTTGGCTTGCAGTTCCTCCCGGTAGGCGTTTAGTTGTCCCGGCGCGCTGAGGGGTTGGGAAACGCCGGTGGTTCCCAGAAGCGAAAGTCCTTCGACGATGCCAAAAGCGGCATTGGAAGTACGCTGGGCGAGCGATCGCCCTTCGGGTAAGATGACCGTGACGCGGATGCGATCCCCGGCGGTCAAATATCGTTCCAGGTTCGATCGCAGCAGCCGCCGCGCGTAGGCATATACCGCAGCTTCCCCGGTG
>NZ_JADEXN010000410.1 GCF_015207075.1 Zarconia navalis LEGE 11467 | reverse complement strand
AAGTAGGTTTGTACCCCCACCACTTCTTCGTGATTTCCCAGCACCAAATCCGTCACCATCCCTTCCCGGACGGATAGGTTTTCTTGGTTCTCGACGATTTGCTTCATCACAGCGGCGTATTCCCGCTTATCGGTCTGCGCCCGCAACGCCCAAACAGCTGGTCCTCGCGAGGCGTTCAGCACTCGCTTTTGCAGGTAGGTGCGATCGGCCATTTTGCCAATTTCTCCCCCCAACGCATCCACTTCATGCACCAATTGCGACTTGGCCGGTGCGCCGACAGCTGGATTGCAAGGTTGCCACGCAATTTTATCGAGATTTAGGGTCAGCAGCAGGGTACGGCAGCCCAGACGGGCCGCAGCTAGGGCAGCATCACATCCGGCGTGTCCCGCCCCCACCACGACTACATCAAATTCATCTTGAAATTCTACGGGGGAGTCAACGGTCATGGTTTCGCGATCGGCATGAGGTAGGCTTATATTTTAGCGGGTTCTTCGAGCGCCATCCTATTTCATTCGTCAATATCTATAGGGATCGTGCCTTCTGGCGATGACGAAATCTTGTTAATCGATCTAAATCTATCTACCGGTGCGATCGCATGAAAGAATCCCAACCCAAAAACAACTGGCGACGCTGGTACGACGAACTGGCCAAAACTGGGTCTCCCGAACTCCTAAAAAACTGGTACGGCGAGGTTGCTAGTGCCTACAACCGTACTCGTCCGAGCTATCCCCGAGAACTCATCGATCGGGCGATCGAAATCGCTCAACTGCCCCCAGAGGCAATCGTCCTGGAACTCGGTTGCGGTCCGGGTACTGCTACGGTAGACTTTGCCAAATCGGGTTTGGGGATGGTGTGCCTCGAACCCAGTCCGGATGCTTGCGAGTTGGCGCGACAAAACTGCGATCGCTACCCCAACGTCGCAATCCTCAACACCACCTTTGAAAAATGGCCCCTGGAAGCCGATCTATTTTCTGCGGTACTCGCGGCCACCTCGTTTCACTGGATTTCCCCGGACATCGCCTGTGCCAAAGCTGCCGCTGCCTTGAACGAGCGCGGTTCCCTGATTTTGCTGTGGAATACGCCCCCGCAGCCCAACTACGAACTTTTCCAAATCTTGCGCCCTGCGTATCGAACCCATGCTCCCACTCTCGATCGATACGACGACAAAGCCACCTACGAAGAGAACTTTTGCAGCTTCGGACGCGCGGTTCTCGACTCCGGCTATTTCCACGACTTGGTATCCGAGCAACTCACCCGCCACGTCACTTATTCGATCGACGATTATCTGGCACTATTGAGCACCCTATCCCCCTACATCGCCCTCGAAGCTAAGCAACGAGAAGCGCTATTTGCCGAGTTGAGAGACATCCTCGAAGGAAATTGCGGCTTGCAGATAGAGCTATCTCACCTGTCGGCGTTGCAGGTTGCCCGAAAACGATCGTAGGACTTTCGCTTTGCCTCTAGTCAGGTAGGATGTGAAGCGTGCAGCATAACGCATCAATGCCGCTAAAGCGGTTAACCGAATGCTTCTCCTCCTATAAACGCTGACATTCTCCATCAAAATTCGGATCGCCCCCGATCGATCTTCCCCACTTCTCCCACGGTCTCACCAATTCGATACTGGCTCGCCATATCGTAAAACAAGCGGTAGTAGTCCGCAAACTCCCCGCTGGGCGATCGACCCTCAAAATGATAAATCGCGGCCTCATCAATCAGAGTCAGACGCACGAGAGTCACTTCAGATGCCACCTCCACCGTCAATTTGCCCCGTACGCCTTGGTCTGTTGTAAAGTTAGCTGGCGTAACTTCAGAAATATTGCCACTCTCACCTGTCCGCAGCAAGTACCCACCCCAACCGGTCACTCGAACCTCGGGATTTTGAGGATGATAAAACGTTCGTCCGTCTAAATTAGAAGGCACGCGAGCACTAGTCCAATCGCCCGGATAGGGCAACTCAAAGCTAAATCGCGGATTTTCGTAGGTCTTCCAAGACTTGGGCATGGGGAAAGTTCGATCGCCGCAACCGAATAGAGACAGGACAAAAAGCCCAACAACCCAAGTTTTTTGAATTTGTGGTTTCAATCGTTGCATATTTGCCAACTCGAGTAATCTCGAGCTTTCTATTTTGCGCGCGGCGACATGGGTGTCATTCAAAATGAACCAACTCAAAGTCGCTCAACAACTAAACACTGCCAAGCCAGACACATACCCCTACACCCACCGAAACCAACACCTCCGGAGACAAAGTGTAAACTAATATTACAAAAATGCTGTCAAAACGGCTTAACGTCTTGACAGCATCCCAGAGATCCCGATATTGTGTTTTACATACCCGGGTTAACCAACTCAAAGTCGTATGCAAGACAAACAAAAAGTCACCCTGTATCTTTCACCCGAGCTGCATCGTAAACTCAAGATTCGATCGGCAGTGGACTCAGAACCCATGTCGACTATCGCCCAGCGAGCGATCGTATTTTATCTAGAGCATCCCGAAATCGTGGAGAGCATCGAAGAAAACTACGGTACGACGCATCAAGTTTACAACTGTCCCGAATGCGCTCATCCCGCGATCGTTAAAGACGGCGAAATGGTCTCTTTAGCCAATCAGCCAGGGATTCTGGTAGAGGACGAAGTTTCTGTAGCTCCGGTCAACTCTTCTGTAGAGTCCGAACAAGCTCGAGAGGTCGAAACCCTCGTCACTTGTTAGAGCCGATCGATATATATGTATGTCGATTATTTTTATCGATTAGTTGTATTTGATATTACCTGCCGTTTCGTCGAGCAGGAAACAAAATAAGGGTAGTACCGTTCAATAGGTCGAAGGTCATGAAAGAAGAGCTAAGCATCCTAATTAAAGCTCAATATCCATTAATATACCTGGTGACCTCTGAAGAGGAGCGGTCGGAGCAAGCGATTGCCACTATTGCTCAAACCCTAAAACCCCAACGTCGCGTTTTTGTGTGGACGGTGACGAACGGAATTGTCGAGTACGGTCAGCCGCGCACGACAACCCAACACAATACCGTTTCTCCAGAAGCTGCGATCGAGTGGGTGATTCGCCAAAAAGATCCCGCACTTTATATATTTAAAGACTTACACCCATTTGTGGATTCTCCCCCGGTGACGCGCTCCCTGCGAGATGCGATCGCCGCCTTCAAAGAATCGCAAAAAAATATCTTACTCATGTCTCCCGTTCAGCAAGTTCCCATCGAACTAGAAAAAGAGGTGGTGGTGTTGGACTTTCCTCTCCCAGATCTTAAAGAGTTAGATCGGGTACTCAATCACCAGCTTCAGGATGGGAAAAACAAGCGAATCAACACCGATGCTCGCGAGAAACTCCTCAAAGCGGCTCTGGGCTTGACGCGCGACGAAGCACAAAAAGTCTATCGAAAGGCTCAAGTGACGGCAAGTCGCCTCACTGAAGAAGAAGTTGATGTCGTTCTTTCCGAGAAAAAGCAACTGATTCGCCGCAACGGAATTTTAGAGTATATCGAAGAGGATGAAACCCTCGATTCGGTGGGTGGCCTCGAAGAACTCAAGCGGTGGCTGCACCAACGCTCCAATGCCTTTAGCGAACGAGCGCGAGCCTACGGTTTGCCCCAACCCAAAGGAATGCTGATTCTCGGGGTTCCCGGATGCGGTAAGTCCCTGATTGCCAAAACCACCTCTCGCCTGTGGGGATTGCCCCTGTTGCGTCTGGATATGGGGCGAGTGTACGATGGGTCGATGGTGGGTCGATCGGAAGCGAATCTGCGAAACGCCCTTAAAACCGCCGAGTCTATCTCACCCGTCATTCTCTTCATCGATGAGTTAGACAAATCCTTTGCGGGTAGTTCGGGTTCGGCAGATTCCGATGGCGGAACCTCTAGCCGCATCTTCGGTTCTTTCCTCACCTGGATGCAAGAGAAAAAATCTCCCGTCTTCGTCATGGCGACGGCGAACCGAGTCGAACGCTTACCCGGAGAGTTTCTGAGGAAAGGTCGCTTCGATGAAATCTTTTTCGTCGATTTACCCAACCAAGAAGAACGCCAAGAAATTTTCAAAATTCACCTCTCCAAACGCCGTTCGGAAATCGATCGCTTCGATTTAGACCAACTGGCTAACGTTTCCGACGGGTTTTCTGGAGCAGAAATCGAACAAGCTGCGATCGCCGCAATGTATGAAGCTTTCGCCCAAGATCGAGAGTTCACGCAGCTTGACATTATTGCCGCGATTAAGTCCACTATGCCGCTGTCGAAGACCATGACCGAACAGGTCAGCGCCTTGCGCGATTGGGCCCGACAGCGAGCCAGACCGGCGGCATCTTCCATGGCTGAATACCAGCAAATGGAATTTTAAAGGCTTTCTCTCGGCTGTGCCGGGGGCAAAGGCTAGCATCCCAAGTGCTAGCAGTTTACATCCAACACGTTGTCGTTCCACTTCAAATTCCCATTAGGAGGAAATCCAAATGTCTCATTTTAGCACTCTTCGCACCAAAATCACCGAAGCCGAAATCTTGAAAGCATCCCTACGCGATCTGGGCATCTCCGTCAAAACCGACGCTGATGTGCGTGGCTACAACGGCCAGCGGGTTCGTTCGGACATCGTTGCAGTCCTCGAAGGCGATTACGATTTGGGCTGGTCTCGCAATGGAGACGGTTCCTTCGACCTGATTGCCGACCTGTGGGGCGTTGCGAAGAAGCACAATCAAACGGAGTTGATCAACTCCATCAACCAAAAGTACGCTGTTAACAAGACTTTGACGGAAATCCGCCGTCCGGGTCTGCAAAATGCCAACGTCAAGCTGGTGGTGCAAAAGTAATTACTTCTGCGCGTTCCCAAGTTTCGGGTTAACTTCTCTCACTGCCAGTTAACCCGTTTTTTCCCATCGGATGGCGGCTCACACTGCCAAGTACTCCAAGGATATTCGGCGCGATCGCTTCTGTGCAAAGGCGAGCGCGCTTCTCCATGTTTATCGGTTTTATCCAACAAAAAGATCGAGCAATCTCCCCGTAGCAGTGGTTTTGGCGACTGGTCTATTAGCATGGTCGCGCGCTTGACACCAACTTCTGAAAGAATCGATCGACACACCCCCTCCAAACTCCAGCAATCGAACAACCCAGAACCTCGATTTTACGCAACGGCACCCCTTGAAGAATGGGTAGATGATAATTAAGCACGTTCGCGCAGCGTACCCTCAGCCGTATCGCTTAATTTCTTCTCCAGTTCTCTCCCCCAGCTCTCTCCCCTTCCCGTCGTC
>NZ_JADEXN010000409.1 GCF_015207075.1 Zarconia navalis LEGE 11467 | reverse complement strand
CCACCGGATCGGGAGAACCCTTAGTGCAAGTTTTCCACCGACCGCAGCGGTTTTCTCGCCGTGCTGGGGAACTCTCCGCTAATATCTACGGCACCCTCTCGGCTAAAGTCGATCGCGCCCGATACCAACTTAATGGCGGAATCTGGCACGATGTCGGTCGAGGGGGAAAGCGAGCGCCAGAACCGTTATTCGTCATTGAAATGAAAGAGGACGCACTGCGCGCGGGGACGAATACGTTAAATATCGAAGCCCAAGCAAATCGAGGACAGCCGGAAGTCATGTCCTTACAATTTGAATACGATCCCCAACCCATCGTCTTGCCCGTGAAAACTGATTGGTCCAAAGGCGACCTCGAAGTGCAAGACGGATATTGGGAAACCTTCTCGGCGGACGGTCAATGGCGCGTGCGGCCCAAACCCGGTTTTGAGGACTACGATCGAATCCTCTGCGTCACGGGTGCTTTTGCCGGGGGCCGGCGGATCGAAACCGAGCTGATTTTTCGCAGCAGCGATTTCCCCAAACGCTGTGGGTTTGGCGTACTCCCCCTGTGGGGCGGACACAAAGACCCGGAAGACTTCTCCCCCCGACGGGGTTGGATTTACAGCATCGCTTGGTTTCATCCCTACCGGCAGGGGGGTGGTGTGGAGTTTGGTTATAAAAATGGGGACGAACCCAGAAAATGGGTGGATTCCTATCGCCAGTTCGAGCCAGAACCCAACGTGCGGTATTTCCTCACGGCCGAGTGTTGGCCCGAAAAAGATGAAGCTGGAGGACATCTAGGCTACCGACAGCGGATGAAATGGCACAAAGAAGGCGAAGCCGACTCAAATACTTGGATCGAGTTGCGCGATACTGAAGGATGTCCCTTGCCCGAGGGGGAATATGCCGTTGCTCTAATCGCCCATTTCTGCCAAGTGGATTTCGGTAAGACCGTCGTGGGCGCGATCGCCCAACCCCCACTCGATACGATTTCTTCGGCTTAGTCCGCCGCCCCGAGCTGTTTTTCCCATCGCTAACGGTTGTCCAATCAGGAGTGTAGATCGCGAATGAAGACTGTAGAAAACTCGCAACCCTGTCCGGTTTGTGAATCGCCTCATTTAGAGGTATTTTTCGAGATGCTTGCGGTTCCGATCTATTGCAATTTGCTGCTGTTAGATCGGGAGGCGGCTTTGGATTGCCCGAAAGGCGACATCCGCTTGGCATTCTGCCCCGAGTGCGGTTTTATTCCCAACGTTGCTTTCAACCCCGATCGATTGGAATATACCCAGGAATACGAAAATTCCCTCCACTACTCGCCTCGCTTTCAAGAATACGCGGATTCTTTCGCTCGCTCTTTGGTGGAACGCTACGATCTCCAGGACAAAACGATCGTAGAAATTGGCTGTGGCAAAGGGGATTTTCTGATGTCCCTATGCGAGTTGGGAAACAATCGGGGTGTGGGTTTCGATCCGACTTACGTCGAGAGATCGGAACACCAACACCTAATCGGACAGGTACGATTCGTCCGAGATTTGTATTCGGAACGATACGCCAAGGAGAACGCGGATTTCATTTGCTGTCGGCACACTCTAGAACACGTTCCCCAGCCGATCGATTTGCTCCAACCCTTGCGCCGCGCGATCGGCAATCAGACGGATACGCAGGTGTTTTTTGAAGTCCCCAACGCCCTGCATACGTTCCGCAACCTCGCTGTTTGGGATATTATTTACGAACACTGCTGCTATTTTGCCCCGACTTCTTTATCGAGAGCTTTTACCCAGTCGGGGTTTGAGGTAAACAACCTCACGGAAACCTTTGGAGAGCAGTTTCTGTGTCTTGAGGCGGTTCCTTCTGGGAGTTCGGGAGAAACCATCAGTAGCGTGCAAAATGAGGTGAAAGATCTCTCGCGGGATATCGCGGCTTTCACCGCCAAATTCGATAAGCTGCTCGAAACCTGGCAGCAAAAACTGAATGAGATGGCACGAGAGGGCAAAAAAGCAGTGGTCTGGGGGGCCGGATCGAAAGGCGTGACCTTTTTAAATCTGCTCGCAGCGCAAGAGGCGATCGAATATGTCGTGGATATTAACCCTCGCAAACAAGGAATGTACGTCGCCGGCACCGGACAAAAAATTGTCCCTCCCGAATTTTTACCGACCCATCCACCGGATGTGGCGATCGTCATGAACCCGATCTACGAAACTGAAATTCGACAAATTTTGACAGATTTGGGGCTAGAGTGCGAGGTCATCTGCGTCTAATTTCATACGTTCTTACAACAGAGCGTTCGCGATCGGGCATCTGGGAAAACAGAGAACTCCGGAACGGGTCACCAGAAATAGGAATGAGAATTGATTCGAGCGAACATTTATTGTCCTAGATCTGGGTCGATCGCGTAAATCGCGGCACGGGATCGGTCTAATTTTGTTGTCGATCGTTGCCAAAGCTCGATTTCTAAGGAGCGAACCAGCCGTTCCGTAGTATTACGGAACTCTAAAGACTCTCCAAATTTCGTTATTTTCTGGAAGAATAGCCGAATTTTTTCCCAGTTTATCTCGATCTGAGACCATGGCAGTTGCCTAGCTCTTAGATTATGCTTGAGGAAGCCAACTCGAAAATTAACGCTCGAAAAATTTGACATCGACCCATGCTCTATTCAAGTTTTTAGCCGTCCCGAACGCTCGATCGATATTGTGTCGATTGCGATCGAAGCAAATGGGGCTGCTTGAGAGTCATGGCGAGTTGACCGACAGCGCTTGTCCCTCATCGCTCTTGTCTGGACAAAGTGCTTTGAGAGGTTTATCTAGAAGGAGATCGGAATGGCGAAAATTCCGGCAAATTACTCAAAATCGTGCCACCAACTCAAGTCAGACCGTTGTCGCCAATGGAAGGAATAGAGTCGAATGCCTCACCACTGCCAGGGTCGCCGCTTCTTGGGCAATCCATCTCGCTCTTGCGATCTTCACATCGATCCAACGCCAACTCAAGAAACGACCGGTTCGTCGGTGGTATTCTCCCAAAACTTAGTATTGAATTATTTGGAAGTTCAGGGGTTCGATCGATTGCAGACTCCAGTCTGGATTCTCAAGATCGATCGACAACCAGTATGGTGGGCTAATCGTGCGGCCCTCTGGTTGTGGGAGGTCGGCACGATCGAGGAACTCAGACAACAGGATGTAAGGGATGGGTGGCATCCCCATCGGGAGACTTCGATCGAGACCCTAGAACAACTCGAACTCGGAAAAACTGCTGTTGGAACCTGGAAGATCTCCCGAACGGGAGGTTCGATTTCCTTGACTTGCACTTGTTCGGGAATTGAGCTAGAAGACGGACAATTGGCCATCCTCGTCGAAAGTGTTGGGTCTTACCTTTCCCTCGATTCTGGAGATCGGGGTCTCCCTTATTCGGCGATACCTCATTTGGTCACCTCCCGAGGAGATCGATCGTCCGATGACTTCGCCCCAGACACCCCAGCGCAGTATCCTTCCCTAGAGGGTATCATCGAAGCCATCAATCAATTATTAGCCCACCGCAAGCACCAAGAAGGAATAAACCGGGCGCTGGAGGTCTTAGGGGCCGCAACGGAAGTCGATCGCATTTATATCTGGGAAAATCACTTCCATCCGACCACCGCAGAGGTGCTTTTGAGTCAACGCGCTCAATGGCAGATCGATGGTGTCACAGATCGGCTCCACGCCCAATTGCAAGGTCTATCCTACCGAGAATTTTTACCGAATTGGTACGAAAGTTTGGCCGGGGGACAACCGATCGTCGGGACGGTGCGAGATTTTCCAACCTGCGAGCGAGATTTGTTTGCACCTTGGGGCATTCGCTCGATGTTGCTCGTCCCCATCGAGATCGACGGTCATTTTTGGGGATGTATTGGCTTTGATGAATGCGATCGTCCTCGTTCGGACTCCACACCCCATCGTTCCTCTCAAAGCCGCGATCTCGATTGGTTCGACCGCGCTCGCTCGATTCTAGCCAGTCCCATCAGACGATTGGGAGAGATCGTCGCCCGCCTTTTGGCTCAAGCAGAATTTGAAATGCGCGATCGCCTGCTCGAGGGGGTCGCTTGGTCTACCAACTTGCTATTAACCAAAACCGATCGAGATTGGGCGCTCGATCGCGCCCTCAAAATGTTGGGATATGCCGCTGGAGTCGATCGCGTCTGTGTTTTGAAATATCACCCCCATCCCTCGACCGGAGAACGGCTCGCCACCCCACAGTGGCAATGGTCGAGTGAAGAACTTGAAAGTCCGATGGAATTATCCAAATGGTATCAGAGCTTTTCGCTCGACGAGGCGATTTGCGGTTTGGCGCGGGATTTTGACGATGAGGTGCGGGCACTGCTAGACCAGCAAGGCATTCGATCGCTTTTAGCTCTCCCCGTCGAAGTCGAAGGGCAATTGTGGGGTTGTTTGGAGTTTGACAACTACCACCACGATCGCTTGTGGTCGGAAACGGAAAAATTAATCTTGAGAGCTGCTGCCGGTAGTGTTGGCGGGGCGATCGCCCGCAGGTACACCGAAGCCAAACTCAAAGAGCGCGATCGTCTTCTCGATGGCGTGGCAACAGCTACCACTCAACTGCTAACCACCCACGACGATCGGGCGAGCATACATCAAGCGCTATCGGCTTTGGGATATGCAGCATCTGTCGATCGAGTCTACATTCTCGAACGACATCTCGATTCGATCTCCGGTAACGCATTGGTCAGCCAACGCTACGAATGGATGGCTCAAAGTACGGAGGTCGCCATTGAGGGTTTACAGAATATCCCGTGCGATGGTGTATTTGCCCGGTGGTTCGAGCGCCTGAGTACCGGTCAGCTCGTCTGCGGCTTGGTGCGGGATCTCCCCGAAGCCGAGCGACAATTCCTGCAAACGCCCAACGTACGCTCTTTTGCCCTAGTTCCGATTGAAAGCGAGGGGGAATGCTGGGGTTTCTTGGGGTTTGATGAGTGCGGGGGAGAACGCCAGTGGTCGGAGAGCGAAAAGTCGATTTTAAAGGCAGCAGCTGGAAGTATCGGTGGTGCGATCGCCCGTCAAAAAACGGCAACTCAATTAGCCCGTTTGAACGCTCAGCTCGAACGTCGAGTCCAAGAGCGCACCGCCGAACTGATGATGGTGAACCGGCAACTGAACTACAATACCTATCACGATGCCCTAACCGGACTGCCGAACCGGGTTTTGCTGATGGAGGAGTTGGAGAAAGCGCTGGCTCAAGTGGGGGAACAACCGGCATATTCTTTTGCCATTCTA
>NZ_JADEXN010000408.1 GCF_015207075.1 Zarconia navalis LEGE 11467 | reverse complement strand
CCTAGGAGAACTTCCCGCAGCAAACTAAAAATTCCGACCCAAATGATGGGGGCAATATCCACCCCGCCAATGGGAGAAACGAGTTTGCGCGTGGGAGCTAAAAACGGTTCGGTGGGGAAGGCAATTAAGCTAGAGGGCAATTTGGTTAAATCCACCTGGGGATACCAAGTCAGAACGATGCGGAAAATGAATAGTAGGGTCATCAGACTGAAAAATATGCCCAGAGTCCAACTGGCGATCGTAAGAGAACTCATAGTTTATGAAGCTTTGTAACTGAATTTAACCTTTATTCTAAGGGTTGGTGGGTCGCCGTTTCATGGGAAATCTCCAACTCGATCGGGGGATCGAGTTGGAGATCGTACAGGTCACCGTTAAAACGATCGAAAATTTTAGGTTGAAAACCGCCCTCGACTCAGGTGACTCTTTGGACGTATTTTTCGGAAAACAAACCCTTTTTGCTTTAGAATATTTTGAGTGGGAAAGGCGATCGACTACTATAAAAACCGAGTTCTCTAATGAGAAGTGCGCTCACCGTCGCCATTAAACGGTAGTTGCTCTACTTGGAAAAACTCCAAGACGGCACGACCTCATTTATCGAGGTTCTACTGCCAGGTTCTAGTTTCCTGCTAGCAGTGGGTAAAAAATTAATAGAGGCTAAACAGACAGAATTTAAAGGCATGTGAGTCCTTTCAAAAAAGAACTCGCAATCGGCGAATAGGGTAGGGCATACCCAAATTCACGCTTGGGGAGAATCCCACCTCTGATTTAGATAACGCAAGGAATCTAGGTTAAGTGGTTTCGTTGAACCAAGAATCCCCGTACTGTTAAGGGCGGGGAGTGTCAACTAAAGAATCGTTTAGGAATCGAAAGCAAAAATTATGACACCTTCTTTAACCAACTTTTTCTATAGCTTGTTAGCCGGTACGATTATCGTGGTTATCCCCGCCACGGTCGGTTTGATTTTCATCAGCCAGAAAGACAAAGTTCGGCGCTAGGAAGACTCCCCCGAGTCCGCGTGAAGTCCTGCTCGGACTTCACCGCCTAGAAGCCAACAACTCAGTTCTTACCTGCTAATTTTTTGGACGCAACACGCAAGGTCTCGACCCTAAGAAAAAGGGAATTTCTTAATGAAGAGCGATCGCGATCGCCAAAAAAATACTCCAAAGTTCCACTGCTAGATTGAAGATCGGGTCTACGAATCGTTAAGATAAGACTGACTCAGGAGACAAGTGAATGGTTAACTTTGGATTTGGACTTGCTGGCTTTATCGGTTTGGCGCTGGTCGCCGCCGGTGTAGGGTTGTACGTTCTGCGCTCCCTACGTCCCACTCTCGCTCGCGATCACGATATTTTCTTCGCCGCTGTAGCTCTGCTGTGTGGCGGTATTTTAATGTTTCAAGGCTGGCGGCTAGACCCAATTTTGCTGTTCGGCCAATTTTTGATGACGGGTTCGGCCGCGTTTTTTGCGGTCGAGAGCATCCGATTGCGGGGAATTGTCACCCAACAGGCTAAGCGCAATACTCCCATCGTCGATGACGAGCGCTCTGTCAGTTCGAGCTATCAAGCCTATGGCTACGAACCTTACGAAGCAGAACTCGAGGAAATCGAACCCGCTCGAGATTATCCACCCCAGCGAACCGATCGTTACATTCCCGGCAGCCGCGAAGGTCGCCGTCCCGCCCGAGACGCTTACAGCCGAGACCCCTACTCCACCCAAAGCGAGCGCCGCCGTCCCCCCAGTCGATCGGCTAGTGGGGCTGCTAGACCGGTACCGGGAGGCAAAAAACGCACCCGTCCGCCTCGTCCGCCCGAATCCCCACGCCGGACGACTAGCTCCTATGATGGTTGGGAAGAGCCGGGATATCCCGACCCGACCTCCCGTTCCCGTCCGACTCGCCCGGCAAACAGTCGCCCGCCATCGAGTTCTAAACGTCCTCGTCCTTCATCCGCTCCTTACGCCTCGCCCGATCGCGATTTGAGGGTAGATGCCACTCCTGTGGACTATACCGATTACGATCGACCCAGTTCCTCTCGCACCAATGGAGATATGGATGGAACTTCAAGAGACGATCGAGGTGGGCGATCGTCTAACTCCCCTCGATCGCGAACCAATAGCAATCTCGATCTCGGTGGAACCTCAACCGGCTATAACGACTATTCTGCGTCCTCCTATTCGGACTATTCCCTCGATGACGACGACGCCGAGAATACGTCAACGGACTACACCCAATACCCTTATTCCAAGCCCCCGACTGCCAAGCCCAAAAAAGATTTAGACCTGAAGTCACCCCCCTCCGACTACGACGATTATCCTTGCGTCGATCGCCCCGAGGAAGAAGATAATTCCTCCGATCGCTTCGATAACGATAATTACTAACGCGTCCTACAACTCAACGGGCTAAGTCCTGCAGGGGGAACAGTGAGGGTCTGCAATCCTGCTTGGGAGTCGTCGGCTCCCAAGATCGACCTTCCTTAATTGTTCTATAGAACCACTCTCAATTGACCTCTTAGATCGAGTTCGGATGATTCGTTAAAATTAAGCAATCTCGCCTGAAAACTTCTCTAGTTCTCTTCCCCAACTCCCCGCACGAGGCGTTATATAGCAGTCGCCACTGTAGGCCTGGACATTTGGGGATTTTGACGATCGACGACACGAGCAAGATGCTCGTACTAATTGTCTTCACCAGCCTGGCGGTTGCTATGAGTATTTAACCGAACTCGATACTATCCAATACTCGAGTTTGTGTCGGGGATATTTCTCCATGGCACTTTTACAGTTGTCATACAGTTTGTGGATTCTTGCAGAAGATTTACGGACAATAGACTAAAGACCGATCTCTGTATGTCTAAATCAACCCAGATGCCACCTCTACGCCGAAATCCCATCGCCGGAAGTTTGCTCGCTGTCGGACTGACCCTCAGTTCGATCGGCCTAAGCCTTCCCTTCACGAGTCTTCCGGCATTTGCCCAAGACGTGGATGAAGAAACGAACATCCGAGTCTACGATCGAGCCAGTCCCGCCGTTGTGGCGATCGATGCTGGTGGGGCGACGGGGAGTGGGAGTATCATCTCCGCCGATGGTTTGATTTTGACCAACGCTCATGTCGTCGAGAACGCCCCAGATACCGTGACCGTGACCCTCGCCGACGGTCGCGAATTATCTGCCGAGGTCATCGCATTCGATGCCAATGGTTTAGATTTAGCGGCATTGAGAATTTCCGGCGAGGACGATTTGCCCACCATTCCTCTAGCCGATCTCGATTCCGTCCGGGTCGGTCAGCGAGCCTTTGCTATCGGAAGTCCTTTCGGCTTGCAAAATACCTTTACCATCGGCATTGTCAGTCGTCTCGACCCAGAACGGGGTACGATCCAAACCGATGCCGCCATCAATCCAGGCAACTCCGGCGGTCCGTTGCTCAACTCCCAAGGCGAGTTGATCGGTGTCAATACAGCGATTTTCAGTCCGAGGTTTGATGCAGGAAACATTGGCATTGGATTTGCCATTGCGATCGATCGCGTCGAACCCTTCCTCGCCGCCGTTGAAGACGGGAGCGCTCCTCGCACGGCCCAAACTCGACCCGTTCCCGGTACGACTCAACCTCCTCAATCCATCACCCTCAACGCCCCTCCCATCGATGGAACCCTCGATCTCGGCGACAACGTGCTGCCGATGGATAACAGCTTTTTCGATACCTATACTTTTGAGGGCAGCGCTGGCGATCGAATTTCCATCGAAATGCAGAGCGGGGAAATCGATCCCTATCTCATTTTGCTGGCTCCGGGGGGTCGCGAGCTAGCGCAAGATGATGACAGCGGTGGGGGAACCAATGCCCAAATTGTCGTGCAGTTACCAGAATCGGGAACTTATACCCTCATTGCCAACTCCTACGCTGGAGATGAATCGGGAGCCTATCGCTTGGAGTTGAAAACGACCCGAACCGAGGGAAGCATCCCCAAACCTCAAGAAACTGGGGGAACGATTCTTCTCGAACGAGGGGAACTCGGGCCCGGAGATACGGTACTGCCCAACGATAATAGCTTTTTCGATCTCCATTCCTTTGAAGGTCGTGCGGGTCAAACGGTAACCATTACCTTGGAGAGCGACCAGTTCGATACCTATCTCGTTTTGTTGGACTCCGAAGGTAGTGCCATCGACCAAAATGACGATGCTCGTAACGGCAATACCAATTCCATGCTGCGGGTGACACTTCCCCAAAGTGGGACTTATCGAGTCGTCGTCAATTCTTATGACAATACGGGGAACGGTCGGTATACGTTGACAGTTGAGTAAAATTTGGGTCGCAATCGATCCTTTTCATCCAAACAAACTCGCCCTCGTCTGATGTACTTCTGTTCTGTGTCGATCTCTAAAGTCTCCCACATCCCTCTCAACCTTCGATAAGCTAGACAATATCAGTCAAACGGGGGAGCGTTCGGAACTATGGAACCCAAAGAAATCGAATCGGCGATCGAATTATTGCAGCGATATGCGGCAGGGGAACGAGAATTCGATCGGGCGCGCTTGAGTCAAGCAAATTTGCACGGGGCAACTCTCCATGGCATCGATCTGAGTGAAGCAATACTGTGCGGTGCCAATCTCAGTCAGGCGGATTTGCGCGGGGCAGATCTGAGTTGGGCGGATTTGAGCGGGTCAAATCTGGAAGGGACGGACTTGCGCGGGGCGATTCTCACCCGTGCCGACCTCAGTCAGGCAAATTTACGACGGGCGAATTTGCGCAAGGCAGATTTGAGTTTGGCGAACCTCACAGATACCGATTTGACCGATGCGATTTTGCCTTCGGAGGAGGATTCTTCCGCCACTGCACCCGAACGGAGAGAGTCACCCCAGGAAAAATCGCCCCTCAAACTTTACCACAACCCCATCTCAGGCAACTCTCGTCGGATTTGGATTGCCCTCCTCGAAAAACAGCTACCTTTTGAACTGGTGACGCTTAACCTCGACGGCGACCAATTGACCCGAGAATTCCTAGAAATTAGCCCCTTCAATCAGATTCCCGTCCTCGTAGATGATGGATTCGTCGTGGTGGAATCCCTTGCCATTCTCGACTACCTGGAAACCCAATACCCCACCCCAGCCTTACTTCCCAAGGATGCTAAATCCCTGGGAACAGTGCGCATGGTGGAACTGGCAACGGTGAACGAACTTTTTCCGGCAATGAACCCCTTGGTGCAGCAGATGATGGGATTTGGGGAAGCCGACGAGGCAAAACTCGCGCAGTCGCGGCAACAGGT
>NZ_JADEXN010000407.1 GCF_015207075.1 Zarconia navalis LEGE 11467 | reverse complement strand
GGCTAGGGGTGGGTTGAGTCATCGAGTGGGACTTTTCTCGATGGCGATCGGTGTTTTGGAATACCAGAGGCAGTAATATTATTCTGTGGAGATAGCTACGATCGATCGTCAAATCGAACTGAAAAATTAAGATAAGTCGATCGGTGCAACTGAATGTTGTTATGGCCACCAGACCTGACGATGCAATTCTTATAGGGGTTAACGACTTTTGACTCTAAATTCCGTCCTGTTGGGTATATCCTAAGTTTTAAGAGTCCCAATTTATAGTGTCTCGATCGATTCAAGAAAGTGGAGTTTTTGAGTATGGGAATGCCGTGTGAAGTCAACAGTATTCTAAAGTTAAAGCCATCTCAAGGCTATCCAACCCAATTGGAAAAGGGTCAACGATATCAAGCTCAAAAAGAGGGCTACAGAATTATCCCCGTTGATGTTCCCATTCCCTTAGTTGATGAGAATTGGTTGGCTCGTGTAGATATTAAAATTTGCAGACTGGTTTGGGAAAATGGGGTGACGAATCTAGAGTTTGAAATCGATCGGATTTATCGAGTTCCAATGCTTACGAAAGAATTTTAATCAGCACGCAATTGCGATGACTCCATACAGAATTGAAATGTATCTTAGCTTCGTCCGAATCCGTCACGAACCCGCAGAAATCCGCGATTGAAGTTGGACTTGTAAAGGACGTTCGTTATCGATCGTCATCCCCGAAAAATTATTATTTTTTGGAGTCTTTCGACGAGGGCTGTTTTGTTCCATTTGCCACAGCAGCCAGCGACTTCCAGAAGGCAACATCTTAATGCTATCGGGATTTTGAGTCAGCCAAATCGACGGCGCAGAAGGAGGGTTGGCGGTGGCATTCGTTTCGCCGCAAGACACTGCCGCGAGGGCTTCTAGCACCACCTGATGCCCTTGTAACAAACCCGTCGTCGCACTCCAGAAACGAACGTTAAGCTGGCGTTGGCTGGCATAGAAATAGAGAGATGCCGCCGCGATCGCCGCTTCCTCAAAGTTATCCGCCTCCCAGCTTGTCGTATTGTCAAGCGCCACAACCACATCCCAACCGCTGGTAAACACCTCCAGTTCCCGTACCCGCAAATCCCCGTAACGGGCGCTAGAACGCCAGTGAATTAACCGAATGGGGTCCCCCGATCGATAGGGCCGCAAAGCCCTTGTCAGACCTTCTGTGGCCATTTGCGACTGCCGATCGCGCTGTTGGGAACTTCGATGCAGTTCCATGCCGCTTTCATCAATGAGGGGACAGCGACTCAGGGGTAAAACCCTCGGATAGACAATCGCTTTGCCCGGAACTTGGCGGTGGCGGCGACACCAAAATAACCCCAGGGGGGCAGCAGTTCGCAACTGCACGTCGTCCCAGTGGTAAACCCCGCGCTTGGCTGCGGGCTGGTAGTACGTCCACTTGTGGCTGCTGTGGCTGGGGATAATTTCGATCGTCTCGGTGACGGGTTCCCCCAATTTCAGGGGAATGATATCCCGTACTTGTAGCAGTGTTTTCGGTTGGGGATGGGGGTTGGAAATCTCCAATTCCAGGGTGAGTTCGTCTCCAGCGCTGATGGGGGACAGAGGACGACGGCGGATTTCTAGCTGGCGCAGCGATCGCGGAGGTAACACCATCGCCACCCCCAGCAGCGCGAAACTCGCCCCACTGATGACGTACAGCCATCCTGCCATGGTATTGGTAGCCGCCCCAAAAAAGAAGATAGACAGAAATAGCAGCAAACCTCCAGCATAGGCGGGTTTCACCCAACGAGCTTCCAGCCAGTTTTCCAGTCGATGCCTCAATTTCACGATCGTGCCTCCGTACTTGTACGTCCGGTTTTCACTCTAACCTTTCCCAAGAACAGCTCGAGCATCTGGGATATCGCCTCAATGACAGTGCCCATCTTGGCAAAATTCGATCGCATCACTATTTTTATCCTGTTTTCACCGTTCAGTTATTGAGAATAGATTCATTTAGAGAACGAATTTACAGGGATTTCATGTTATCTTTATTTCTGTTCGATGGCGAAGCTATAATTATTTTTTGTACGTAAAACAATATTTTAAAAACATGAGATTTATCAATCCCAAAACCGATTACGCCTTCAAAAAAATATTTGGTTCAGACGAGAGTAAAGATATTCTCATCAGCTTTCTGAATGCCTTAATTTATGAAGGTCATTCGACGATCGAAGACTTAGAAATCATTAATCCCAATCTTCCCCCAAGAGTACAAGGATTAAAAGATACTTACCTTGATATTAAAGCTAAACTCAACGACGGCACGCTTGTCATCATCGAAATGCAAGTTTTAAACGTACAGGCTTTTGGCAAGCGGGTAATATTTAATGCCGCCAAAACCTATGCTTTTCAACTGCAAGCCGGGGAAGGTTATCGAATGCTAAAACCCGTTATTGCTTTAACGATCGCCGATTTCGAGATGTTCGCCGATCGCGACAGCCTCATTTCCCGCTTCGTGTATCGAGAAAAACAGGATGGCTATATCTATCCAGAAAACGAGATCGAACTCGTCTTTATCGAACTGCCAAAATTCACCAAAAAACTAAACCAGCTCGAAACCATCACTGACAAATGGATTTATTTTATTAAATATGCCCGATCGCTCACGGAAATTCCCGAAGGTATGGATGACGTGGTCGAACTGCATCGTGCCTTTGAAATTGCCAATCAAGCCAATTTAACTCCTAGCGAACTGGAAGATTTAGAACGTCGAGAAATGTTTATCTACGACCAACAAGGGGCGATCGCACTAGGACGAGAAGAAGAAAAACGTATCATTGCCCGCAACTTACTCGATCGACTTGACGATGCAACGATCGCTCAAACGACGGGACTGAGTATTAAAGATGTCGAAGCATTACGTGGGGAAAAACAGAACTGATATAAAGGCGCTCTCTGTCGGATTCCTGCCGTGGGGGAATCGAGCAACCGCTGCTCTGATGAGTTCTAGTCGTGCTGTGGGTCTACCCAATTCGCACTGACAGTCAGAACGTCTATGATAAGTAAAGAAATATTTCTTAACCTTTGGTTATCAAATGCTCGTTCCTCCCACCGGCATCGCCAAACTCAAAAAGATTGCCACCGAAAAACTCCTCTTCGGTCACGAACCCACCCCCGAACTGATTGCCATCATGCTCGTGTACTTCGTGCAGGGCATCTTGGGATTGGCGCGTTTGGCCGTCAGCTTTTTCCTCAAAGACGATTTAGGGCTAACCCCGGCACAGGTCTCGGCAATGATGGGCATTGTCGCCCTGCCGTGGATCGTTAAGCCGCTGTTTGGCTTTATTTCAGACGGTTTGCCGATTTTCGGGTATCGTCGCCGTCCGTACCTGATTCTTTCAGGCATTCTGGGGGCGACCTCCTGGATTGCCCTCGGTTCTGTGGTTCAGACCGCTTGGATGGCCACTGCGGTTATTGCCCTGAGTTCTCTGTCGGTGGCCGTGAGCGATGTGATTGTAGACTCGTTAGTGGTGGAACGGGCGCGCAAAGAATCCCTGAGCGCTGCCGGTTCTCTCCAATCTCTGTGCTGGGGAACCTCCGCATTTGGGGGACTGCTGACAGCTTATTTGAGCGGTTTTTTGTTAGAACAATTCAGCACCCAAACCGTGTTTCTGATTACCGCATCTTTCCCGTTGCTGGTGTGTGCGACAGCCTGGGCAATTGCCGAAGAACCCGTTACAGGGCGATCGAACGGTGAAACCGTCAAGACTCAAATCCGACAACTCAAAGCAGCAATTTCTCAAAAATCCATCTGGCTACCCACGGCATTTCTCTTCATCTGGCAAGCCACCCCGACGGCCGATTCGGCATTTTTCTTCTTCACAACCAACGAACTGGGATTCCCTCCGGAGTTTTTGGGGCGAGTGCGCCTAGTGACCAGTATTGCCGCATTGGTGGGTGTTTGGCTGTTTCAGCGTTTCTTCAAAACCGTACCCTTTCGTACCATTTTCGGTTGGTCAACGGTTCTCTCTGCCGCTTTGGGAATGACGACGCTGCTGCTGGTGACCCATGCCAATCGGGCGATCGGAATTGACGATCGCTGGTTCAGTTTGGGTGATAGCCTAGTGCTGACGGTGATGGGACAAATTGCCTTTATGCCCGTTCTGGTCTTGGCAGCGCGTCTGTGTCCCAAGGGGGTAGAAGCGACGCTGTTTGCCCTGCTGATGTCGGTGACGAATCTAGCTGGGGTGATTTCCCACGAATTTGGGGCAGTCCTGATGCATTGGATGGCGATTACGCCGACGAATTTCGAGAATCTCTGGCTGTTGGTTCTAGTGACAAACCTCAGTACTCTGGTACCGCTGCCGTTCCTAGGTTGGCTTCCCAATGGCAGTCCCGAAATTGAGGAACCTCAGTCTCTTCCGGTTCCTTCCGTTTCGGAATCCGAACCCACTGTTGTTTAGAGAGAGGAGAGAGAGGGGGCACTTCGACAAGCTCAGTGACCGAAGGGGGGAAAGAGAATTAAAAGAAAAGTGCAAAATGCGCGCATTCCGATCCCCGAAGCTTCCGATGTCTTCTTCAACGATAATTAACGACAATCATCGAAATCATGTCCGATACGACCTCTTCACCGGAAACGCTGCTGCTCGAACCGGGAACTCTCTGGAAGCAGATGTGCGATCGCACTCAACATGCCCTCAGTTGCGGCGCGCTGCAACCGATTTCTACGGAATACGAGGTTGTTGAAGCGGGGGGAATTCGGTTTTTGGTGCGGATTTTAGCCAATCTCGATCGCAAAGCCAAAGCCAAGAAAGAACAGACACAAAAAACGGCGGCATCGGGCAAAGATTTCAATCCCTTTTTACCCTACGAAGAAGATTTATTCGTTGCCGATATTTCCCAGACTCACGTCGGACTGTTGAATAAGTTTAACGTCGTTGACCATCACTTACTCATCGTCACCCGCGCGTTTGAAGAACAGGATACCTGGCTGACGCGATCGGATTTTGCCGCCCTGCACGCTTGTTTGGCACAAGTGGATGGTTTAGCGTTTTATAATGGCGGAACCCTCGCTGGAGCAAGCCAGCGCCACAAGCACTTACAACTGGTTCCCCTGCCGACAAGCGCCGACGAACCGCAAATTCCCATTGCTGGGGCGATCGCTAACGCCGAGTTTGAAGGTGCGGTGGGGACGATTCCGGCTTTCAACTTCGTCCACGGGATCGGCAAACTCGATCGGGCGATCGAATCTCCTGAAGCCGCCGCAGAGGAAAGCCTCAAGTGCTATCGCACCCTCTTAGAAGC
>NZ_JADEXN010000021.1 GCF_015207075.1 Zarconia navalis LEGE 11467 | reverse complement strand
TCGTTGCCGTGTCCGATAATTTGCACGCTGTCGAGATTTTGCTGTCCGGCGAGTACTTCGGAAATCCGGGCTACCCCGTCTTCGGTGGGGTCGATCCGGACAACTTGAGTCCCCGGCGCAACTTTAGAAGTATCGATTTCCATACGGGAATCGACGAACACAACGCTAGAAGAAGAAGTCAGAGAATTCATCTGTAAGTACCTGAAGGGATTCTAAATTTATTTATCGATCGCGAAGCTTTCGGCGACGAGCCGTCAGCTCCCGTTGCTAGTTAGATGCTCCCTCTTTTTATTGCCGTCAGCGATCGGCTTTGGGCGATGGCTATAAGTGCTGCCCTATTAAGTTTTCCGATGCCGCCACATTTTTTTTCGGAAACTGGGCGCGAATGTAGACAAACGTTACATGGCGATCGCCTGTCGAGTCATGCAAGCCATCCACAAGCTGCCTTTTCGATCGCTTGACGAACTTGGCGGTTGGGTAGTATCGCCCCAGTTAAGTCCGCCCCCGTAACATCGGCTCCCGTCCAATCGACTTCTGTTAAGTTCGCCCCGCTCAAATCTGCGCCGGAGAGATTGGCATCGCGCAAATTCGCACCGGAGAGATTAGCACCTCGTAAATCCGCACCCGTGAGATTGGCTGCGATCAAATCTGCACCGATAAACTGAGTGTTTCTTAAATCCGTGCCGCGCAAATCCGCTCGATATAAATCTGCCTCTGTCAAATTTGCTCCTTTCAGGTTCGCTGCCGTCAAGTCCACTCGGCGCAGATTCGCGTTTTGCAGATTGGCTCCGGTCAAGTTCGTTCCTTCCAAGATGGCAATCTCGAGCGAGGCTTGGCTTAGATCGATTTCCATCAAATCTTCCCAACCTAAATATTCGTCCCTGAGATTCTCTTGGCTGAAGTCACGTTCTCCGGCAGCATACCGAGTTAGCAATTCGGATGCGTGAAGCTTAGAGGTTCTAGAAATGGCACTTTGAGTACCCAACGTCCACCACTGCCATGGCATTTCGAGTCCAGTCCAACGGTGCGAACTTTTCTGGGTCAGATGCGGGGAAGGAGCGAGCAGACTCGAATTGTATTTCATGGCGATACCTCATCAGTCGAACAATGGCGCAACAGCTGCCGAACGTTTTGATGCCGTCAACGCCTTATCTATAACTAGCGTAGGGTGCTTCTGAAGAGATGTCGTTGCAGAAAATCTCTGGACTTTCACCAGACGATCTCTGGAAATATCAGGGAGAAGAAATATATAGCCACCGCCATGTTGTGGCCGTCGCCACTCAAGGCGCGGACACTTCTGTATTTTCTCCGGGGTCTTTCTCCTCCAGCTCAGCTCCCCCATGGGTGACAAGTTTTGGTGTTCGATCGTGTGTCAAGGGGGTGCTGTTATTGAGGGTGCGATCGTGTAAAACTCTGACTGGATAAGTCTTGGCAGATTTTGCTCGTGAATTTCAATGGGGTGAGAATAAACGAGTGCTCGTGGTTGTAGACCAAGCCGGATCGCACATGGCTAAAGATGTCGTCATCCCTGAAGGGATCGATCTATTTGAGTTACCCTCACATTCGCGCCTAGTGACAACCAGCCGAACGGTTGTGGCCGTTAACCAATGAGATTGTCGCCAATCATTCTCCCAAAAATTTCGATGAATTGGAGGATTTATTAGTCTATCGTTGTCAGCAATTGCTCGGTCAGCAAGACTTAATTGGAGGACTGACTTGCTTTGAGTGATGACCCAAGACCCGGAGAAGGGAATTATAAGTGATTATCCGAACTTGATATCATTGGGTCACCGACAACACTAAGGGTTGGCTGGAACCAGATATTCCGATTCAATGGGATCGGCTTTTCCTCTGAGCACTAACGCTTGGTACATCATCGCCACCACCTCAGCCCGAGTTGCCGGGCGATCGAGTTCGAGTTGGTTGCGATCGGGATAGCCTGCAACTAGCCCCGCTTGAGTGGCTGCAGCGATCTTTGGCTTAGCCCAATCGGGAACGTCTCCCCCATCTTGATATTGCTGTAGCACCACCTCGGGATCTTCGGGGAGTTGCAAGCCCAGTCCGGTGGCCAGCGCAATGAGCAGTTCGAGGCGAGGAACCGTTTGAGTGGGACGAAATTCTCCGTCGGGATAGCCGTTCAAGAAATTGGCTTCGCTCGACTCTCCAATGGCTGCGGCCGCCCAGAAATTTTGCGTAACGTCTTCAAAATCGATTCTAGGTTGCTTATCTCGCAGGTCGAATATTTTTTCGATCTGGACGGCAAGTTGGGCGCGGTTGACGGGAGAATCTGGCTCAAATGTTCTTGGGTTGCCGTCAAATCCGGAAATTGCCTTCCGGCTCGAAAGACCGCTAATAAACGGAAAAGCCCAGTATCCTGCGGGAACATCGGCAAATTCGACGGGTTCTTCAGGCTCGGGTAAGTTGGGATTGATTTGCGTTTCTTCTTCGGGCAGTTCGGGAGAGGGGGGCGTTGCGATCGTTGCTTCTTCGGGTGACTCGGGCGTAACCGGCGCTTGAGCTTCTCCTTCTGGGACAATTGCTGCTTCTTCCGTTTCGATCGGAGTTACATCATCTGTCGCGGTCACCACTTCGTCTTCGACCTCATCTTCCCCGACTAACAAACCTACTGCTGGGAGTACCGGGACAATGGGTTCTAAGGTTCCAAAGAAAGAATCTTCATCTGCATCGGCTTCAGGCACCACTTCGGTTCCTTCTAAATCCTCGTCTTCTAAAATCGCCTCGGCATCTTGTCGATCGCGATCGGGATCGAGCAAAGCAATACCGTCTTCCTCGGTGGTGGGTTGTAATACCGGAGGAAACTTCCACTCAGTTGGAGACTGAGCTAAGGTTTTCAACGAGTCGCCTTTGGCGAGATCGAACTCTGGCTTAGCCCGGTTGAAGCCCCAAAAGAAGATCGAACCGAGGGTCGCAAATGCTACGAACAGTGCGATCTTCTCGTCTTTTTTCAATGGCTTGGTGCGCGGTTCGGGGCGTTCTGGCGGCGATGAATTGGTCATGGCGATAGCCTCCACGGTCGATCTTCCCTCAAATTAAATCACAGCAAGACCATTTTTGATAGTGGGGTGCGGAAGATCTCGAAACGCGGTGAATCAGCATTGACCGTTAACGGTCGATAATGAAGCATTACTCCGGAGTAATGTTCTTAGATTGGTATTCTCGAGGTTCGACGTGAATGAGAATGCGGGTAGGAGCATATTTGTCTTCCAGGGATGCTTCCACTGCTTCGGTAATTTGGTGAGCGGTTTCCACATCCTCTGGAGTGACGATTAAATGCATTTCAATAAAGACTTTACGACCGACAAGACCGCGAGAGGAGATATTGTGACAGTTGATGACACCGGGAACTTGAAGGACGATTGCTTGAATGGCTTCCGGCGCGATCGCCATTTCGTCCACCAGCCAAGGTAGATTTTGGTGCAACACTTTCCAGGCACTGCGCAACACTAAAAGAGCGACGGGAAATGCCAGCACGATATCCAGCCAAGGATAGCCGGATTGCACTCCGATGAGTCCCCCAATGACGGTGAGGGTAATCCAGATATCACTCGCAGTATGTTGGGCATCAGCGATTAAGATGGGACTGCCGAGTTTCTGACCGATGCGTCGTTCGTACGTCGCGACAAAAATATTAATTCCCATCACCAGGAGCATCAACCACAAAATAGGCGGTGAGACTCGTACTATTGGCGCTTCAAACCATAACCGTGCGATCGCTCCTTGGAGAATTTCAAAGCAGGCGATCGCCAAAAAGGCAGAAATGCCAAGTGCTCCGAGGGCCTCAAATTTTTGGTGACCGTAAGGATGCTCGCGATCGGGTGTAGGGGAAGATAATTGGTTAGTCAGCAATCCTAAGACGTTGCTGGCACTATCGGTAATACTGTGGAGTGCGTCGGCAAGAAGGCTTAGAGAACCCGTCCACCAGCCCAATCCGGCTTTTAACCCTACAACCAAGAGGTTGAAGAGCAAAGTAACAAGCAAAACGCGACGAATTTGAGAACGACGATCGATAAGTGCAACCATTGACATTGCGTTCATCTATACCCAGAAGTCCAAATATAGAGTCTCAATGCAAAAAAGAGAGAGCGTGCATTTAGCATACTCTCTCTTTTTAAAGCTTTGCTTGAGTACCCCCAGGGGAATTCGAATCCCCGTCGCCTCCGTGAAAGGGAGGTGTCCTAGGCCTCTAGACGATGGGGGCTTGTGTCTCAAGCCTTTACTAAGTTAACGAATCCTCAGACCGTTGTCAACTCCCAATTCAAAAAAATTTTCGATCGACTTCAGAAACTCGCGGTGTGGGGGTTCGATCGTTTTTCGTACAGTCCTTTGTACGATCTCCCTGGCAGTTTCGACTGCGAATATCCATTTTACTAAGAGCGAAATAAGCGGGAATAGAGGGTTTCGTGAGCCATACTCGCGAGGGCTAAGCCCCAACCGCAGCTCGCGAGATCGTCATCTTCGAGGGCTAAAATTTCTGTAGCGGCGGTATCGATCGCCGGGTAAAGTCGAACCAGGAGCTGTTGCCCGATGGTTTGACCGAGGGGAATCAATTTGACTCCCACACCGATGGCGTTGGTTGCCCAGCTTTGCAGATAGGCCAGCAGTACAGATCGCTCGTCGAGTTGCCAGCCTGCGGCGATAATCCCGAAGGCGATCGCGAAATTGCACGGCGTACCCGATGCAGATAGGGTGGCATCAACGGTGGGGTGTAGGGCGACTGCCAATTGACTTAAGGCACGACCCATCTGCCAGCTTTGATTTCGCAGTTCTTCAGTTTCTTTTGCCGCTGAGAGCCATTGGTTCCAGTATGCCAAACTCGAATGGTCTCCGGCTGTTTCTGTGCGATACCCACGCACCATAACGGCTGCTTCTAGGCGAATGGCCCCGAGGTGGAGTTCTCGCTCTAACCAATCCTCGAGCGCATCAGCGTTGGTAAGAGTTTGGCGCTCGATGAGGGTTTCGAGTCCTTCGGAATAGCTATAGGCACCAACGGGCAATGCCGGACTGGCCAATTGCAATAGGTATAGGAGGGAAAAGTCGCGAGTTCCCTCGGGCGCAGTGTGTGACATCTAAGATTCGCAAATCATAAGTTTTAAGCGATCGGTCATAAGTTTGACCTGGGCTAAAAATTAGGGGGTTCAAAAACAATTTACTTATCACTTATCACTTGCTCGAAGAGCGATGGTGATGATGTCCGTAAGCGCCGATTTCCGGTTGAAACGGCACGACTTCTTCTACAATCTCCACCTGCAACTGTTCGAGCATTTGCTTTAATACCGGATCGGGAGAAAGGCGCAAGTAAGTGGGATGAATTTCGAGCTGGACGTGGCGATTGCCCAAATGGTAAGCGGCTTGTAAAAGTTTGAGGGCGGTCGTTGCTTTGATGGTGAAGACGGATTCGGGTTTAGCGAGTACCCGAACCCAAATTTCCCCGGTGTCGGGTTTGAGCAAATCCCCGTCGCGCAGAACCGTCCCCCTTGGAAGTCGCAGGTGAGCGACTTCCCCTCCGTCAGTTCGAACTTGACGACGACTGCGAGTTCGTTCGTCAGCCGTCAGCAACAGGGTAGAAGGGACAATTCTTTGGGGATTTGCGGAAAATCGTTGGGTTAAAATCAACATCAACCGATCGTGCGTGGCGATGGGGTATTTCCAAATGTCGATCGAGGAGACCCAAGACAATGTCTGACCAGTCCGTTCCTCGATCGCGCCCAATGAAAAATGTGGCTACCCAGCCATCGTTCTGCGAGTGCGGCGAAACTTCTTCCGGCGGCGTGCTAAAGCTTTACGCTTACGCTTTTCGATCGGGGTCTCAAAATGGCGATTTTTTTTCATATCTGCCCAAATCCCGGCCCTAGATACTTCGCGCTTGAATCGACGTAGAGTAGACTCCAGGGGTTCGTTTTCACCTGGGATGACTTGGGTCATACTTATCCTCCTTGAAAATCAATTGAACGTTAAACAACTCAGAATATTAAAGATGGGGAAACTTAAAATTATCCCCATCAGCGGCTCTTGGTAATGTTGCCAAAGCCAGAAAAGTTAACTAGACTGCCGTTGGCGCTTTAATAACGCCGACCGCCGCCACCACCGCGATTTTCCCGAGGCTTGGCTTTGTTAACTTTGAGGACGCGGCCCATCCACTCGGCACCATCGAGGGCTTCGATGGCAGCGGCTTCTTCTTCTTCAGTTTCCATTTCGACAAAACCAAACCCGCGAGGGCGACCGGTTTCGCGATCGGTCGGAATTTGCACTCGTTTGATGGTGCCGTATTCCTTGAAAACATCTTGTACGTCGTCGCTCTCTACTTCGTAAGAGAGGTTACCCACATAGATTGACATTCAAAAAGCCTCCAGCTTTTATCTCTAACGATTCTGCGTACGGGAGACTCAGTTGAGAACCAATCTAACCCTGTAGCGAAAATCAAAATTTCAGACCTTTATTATATAACAGGTTCACTCCCACAGTACTTGTCGGTTTTGGGAGAAATTGACCGAAGATCGCCCGCTCTACATTTTGTCTTCGAGCGTGCGGATATCTAATATCTATGCAGACTCCTGTCCGCTTGGCAGCGTCACGGTTACGGTCGTTCCGAGATCCAGTTGGCTGGAAATTTCGATCAGACCGTGGTGGCTTGTGGCGATCGCACTGGCGATCGCCAGTCCCAGTCCGGAGCCGGTGGAAGTCGATGGGCTAAATTTTTTCATGCCGTGGCTGCGGGCGGGATCGACTCGGTAAAATCGGTCGAACACTCGCTCGATCGCCTCTTCGGGGATGCCAATTCCCGTATCGCTCACCGTCACTTGCAAGTGACGGGCATCGCGATGGGTGCTGCTTTTACTCGCAGCAAGAAGACATTTTAAAGTGACGATCGTGCTGCCCTCGGTGGGGGTGTACTGTAATGCATTTTCGATTAAATTTGTCAAGAGTCGGGCTAATTGATTTTCATCGCCACACAAAGCAAAAGCCCGATCGATGTCATCGAGGGCAAACTCATCTAGATGCGAGGGGGGAACTATCTCCAAACAGAGGGCAACTTCTTTTTCAGCGGCGATCGCCTGTAATTCTTCTACGACTTCCACCAATAACGCATCGAGAAAGACCAACTGCTGCTGGGGAACCACGATGCCGCTATCTTGCCGCGCCAGAAATAATAAATCGTCTACCAAGCGTCCCAGACGGCGCGTCAGGCGTTCGATCGCTTGTAGTTGCCTGCGGTAGGGCCCGGAGGCTAAATCCGGATCGGCCAGAGCCACTTGGACGTTGGTTTGAATGGCCGAGATAGGAGAGCGCAATTCATGGGACGCATCGGCAGTAAACTGTTTCAAACGCCCGTAGGACTCGCCTACAGGTTGCATGGCTTTCCCCGACAGCCACCAACCACTCACCGCCACCGACACCAGCATCAGACTGATGCCCCAACACAAATCCCAAATAAACTGACGGCTGGGTTTGGTCACCTCAAACCAGGGATGGCTGACGCGCAAATAGCCCAGTACCTGGAGATCGACTTCAACGCGATCGCTCACTTGACGCAACGCACCAAAATGATAGGTTTCATCGGACTTGTCAACGGGAGGGTAGACCGTGTTACCGTTGCGGCTAAATTGGAGGGGAATTTGTAGGGGTTCCTTGAAGGTCGACCAAACTAGCTCCCCAGCGGCATCAAACCATTCGAGATCGATGCGATCGTCATCTAAGGTTTCGGCATTATCGCGAAAACTCGCCTCAATATTGACGCGATACCGATCGGTCATTGGTTGTATGGGTTCGACCACCAGCGATCGTTCCACCACTTCAACAACGTGCTTCAGGGTGTCATCCATGCGTTCGATCAAGGTTTGACGCACGTAAAGATAAACCCCCGTAGCAAACAAAAGTAGCAAAATGGCGGTAACGGTGGTGTACCAAATGGCAAGGCGACGGCGGGTAGCTTGAAACACGGTGTGAGAGGGGATGGGGAGAGGTTTAAATTCGCAAGCGCAATTGAATTCGAGACAGAAGAATCACTCATCAATTATCCCTTGTCCGTTCGCTCTGGCCGCATCTCCCCTCAACCGATGGCTTAACGCAATCGCGCTTGAATCCGAGCCAATTGCTCTACTCCTTCAAAGGCATAGCGATTGTAGCCGTTGCGCCCGATGAGTTCTTCCATGTATTCCACGCGATCGTCGCTGGCAGGGTGAGTGGAGAGGAAACTCGGGCCCCGCGATCCGTGTTCTTCGTATAACGTTGCCATCAGATTCCGCAATCCATCGGCGGCGTAACCGGCACTGTTGAGGACGCGAGTGCCCAGGATATCGGCTTGGGTTTCCTGAGAGCGAGAGTGGTCTAAACTCACCAGAGTGCTGAGAATATTCCCCAGAGGAATTTCCCGGCCGACGTTGGAGAGTAACAGATTCGTCATCACCCCTTCGTAGCCGTGGGAGAGAACCGCGTGGGCGACTTCGTGGGCCAGCAATCCCGCCAGTTCCGCTTCGGTGTTGGCGCGAGTAATCGCACCGGTATGGATGAAAATCTTGCCGCCGGGTAGGGCAAAAGCATTCAAAGAGTCGTCTTCGATGACGTAGAACTCGTAGTCGAATTCATCCCGTCCCATATATCGCGCCACATCTTGACCGATTTCGTCGATGTAGTCCACAACGACGGCATCTTCAACCAAGGTGGCTTGTCGCTTCACCTGTTCGGCGACCTGCTCGCCCAAACCCGATTCTCCCATGGCAACGATTTGCACCAATTGGATGCCTTGAACCACGGAAGATTGAGTGTTGCCAGTGAGGACACCCACAGCGAGTCCACCCAAACCCCGCAGTGCCATTTTTTCCCGCACGCCCGATCGAAAATCACCGAGTTTATCGTCGGCGATGGCGATAAATTCTGGGGCTTCGGGACTATTGGGATTGAAAATGGCAAATTGACGAGCGGCGATGGAAGCCTCGAGATCTTGACCGTCTTCATCCAGTGCCCGGATCCGCAACCGAGCAAATTCTGGGGACTCGGGGAACAGCGTCGTCAGTTCTTCCAAACGGGCGATCGCGTCTTCTAAATTACCGTCTTCAATGTCTGCCTCGATCGCAAAAGCCTGAGCGGGGGCAAAATTCGGGGCCTCTTCTGCCAACAGCTTTAGGGCTTCTTCTACCTGGCTTTCTCGCCCGTTCGCCCAACCTTCCTGGGCGTTGCGCCAGTAGACTTGACCGGCGACGGAGAGTTGCGAGGGATCGCTAATGAGAGCGGAAACGGAGGAGCGATCGCGCTCGTTGGCAAAGGGGGGCTTGACTTGACGGTAGAGGCGCTCGGCTTCTTGGCGGTTGCCCTGGAGGTAAAGTCGATCGGCCTGGGCGATGATTCGATCTTCCTCATCGAGGGAAACGGGGCGATTGGAGTTACTTGGGTTGTTATTCTGGTTGGGAACGGGCTTTTCGCGAGCGGTAACGGTGTTGCGATCGCCGCTGACACTAATGGTGTACCGTCCCTCTCCCCTCGAGTCGTAGGAATTTACAATCGCCAAATACGTTCCGTCTTTAGGTAGGGTGACACTCAGAGTTGAGTTGCTGTTACCTTCGGTGGCATCATCGTTTTCTGCCACCGGTTCGTTATCGGGATCGACAAGAATTAAGTAGGTATCGAAATCCCGACTTTCGAGCCGAATCGTCACCGATTCGCCGGCGCGACCTTCAAATTCGTGTACATCGTAATAACTATTGTCCTGGGGTAATCGATCGTCTCCCCGTTCTAAAGCACCTCGTTCTTCGAGAAGAGACGTTCGAGCCAGTTGTGCTGGCTTTGTTGTCGTGGATTCTAGATTGCGAGATTTGCCGACAGGAACGCTCTTTTTGAGGTGGGAGGTTTTTTGGTGCTTCACCACTTGAATCTCGGTGGGAAGGGAGGTCGCCGAGACAGTTTGCAGCCCTGGGTTAGACAGAGCATAATTTGGAGAATGTAGGAAGCTCAACGCGAGAAATAGGGTTTCTCCGAGAATGAGCCATTGGAGTTTACGAGCTGCTTTCATAGTAAATCTGGAGTCGATCGGGATGAAATAATTTGTAAGATTTCTGGAGCGATGGGAGCGAATTGTCTCGATTCTAGTCTTCTATCTCTACTATATTTCAACTTTTAGAGTCTCTACAGAGAGAGAGGGTTTATCTAAATGGCTTGAATCTCCCTAAAACTAAAGATATTGCTTTAAGTTTTAGAGGTTCAATATTGAATTGCTCATTTAAAATAGAATCAAGTCATTTTTTTGTCGCTTTCTATCCAATTCGACGAGACAATAAAATCTGAAGTTCCCTGTTTTTATTCCAATTCAAAAAGTGTTAATTTGTGTCGTTATTACGATTATTTATGTTTTTAGTTGGACTGGAAGTATGTAAGTTGAACTGAAGATATCCGAACTCAAATTCGCTCGATCGCGAGATCGAGCCTGCACGAAAATGCGATCGAGCAGCTATTGTTCGTTCTTTTATGGAATGGGTCGCCAATTTTAATGCGGGTTTTGGGGTGAGTTTGGGAAAGGAAGGGCTTAATGGTACTTTGACAAAAATGGGTGTTATTTTTGCCTCAAACCCTTATGCAGCAAGGATTGTAGGTTGAAATTATAAAAAACTGACAACCACAGGGGTTTGGGCCATTTTTAGAGGCTTGACCTAAATTCTAGTCTCAGCAAAGGTTTCAGCCCCGCAAGGGGTCAAAAATTATCAAAGTACCATTTAAGGAAGCGAGGGTGGAGCTGTCGGCAACCCAAATGCGTTCAAATTAACGACGGGCAAACTGTACGCTTTCGGAAGACTGACGACGAGTCTTTGGAATCGAGTTTGTCTTCAATGGGGGGGTTAACGCTTCTAGTTGGGCTGCAATCGCCTCATTCTACCGGGTCTCCCCATATCCTCTTCAATTCCGAATTCCGAATTCGTCTTTACGATCGGGTGGAGCTTAGAGTAGAGTAAACAAATGTAACGAATATGAGCCGTCAGTTAAAATACATTAAAAATTTAAAATCAATCGTAATCTATCCACTGTCGATCGAGTTCTATCGGTAAAACCATGCAGCATCGCTTATTTAATCGGCTTTTCGCCTCTCTAGCCGTTTTCGGAATTGCTTTATCCGTCTGGGCAATCGCACCGGCAGCCTACGCCTTCGATAACCCGGAATTGCTCCCAGATACCCCTACCCCAATTATCGACCTAGCCGAAGCTCTGACTTCGTCCCAGGAAAAACGGTTAATCGCGGATCTCGACAAGCTAGAAGCGGAAACGGGTTTCAAGCTGCGAGTTCTCACCCAGTTCGATCGCACCCCCGGTCGGGCGGTGAAACAATTTTGGGGTTTAGATGATAAAAGCGTGCTGCTCATTGCCGACCAACGTGGGGGGAATCT
This sequence comes from Zarconia navalis LEGE 11467, assembly GCF_015207075.1. Lineage (GTDB taxonomy): Bacteria > Cyanobacteriota > Cyanobacteriia > Cyanobacteriales > Geitlerinemataceae > Zarconia > Zarconia navalis. The sequence goes on along the minus strand of NZ_JADEXN010000021.1, from coordinate 8,542 downwards.
CCTAGGTTTTAATGTGGGGGATGCCGTCTATCCCCTCCTGCCGAGAACCTTCTGGATCGAGTTGCAAACCCGCTACGGCAACCAATTCTTCGTCCGCGATAACGGCGAAGACCAATCCATCCTCCAGTCCTTGAAATCTGTGGAAGGCTGTCTGCGAGACGGGGGATGCAATGTGGTTCCCGGACTGCCCAGAGAGCAGTGGATTTTAACGTTGATTACCTCTCTCCTCGGGGGTCTCGTATTGGGCTTTGCCGCTCAGCCCCGCAACGACACAATCGTTGCCTGGCAGTGGGCCTTGATTTTCTCTCCGCTGTGGGGAATACTTTTCATTGCTTTCGGTATCGGTCCGGTCATCACCCGCACTTCCGACTGGCTGCCCCTCTCTCGAAACATTCTCGGTTTTGCATTGGGAGCCTTAGTGGCTTACCTAACTCCCCAACTCGGACAATCTCCGAAATCGGAGACTTAAACATCGCGACTGCAACCTCGAAAACACTCGACCGGGGCACAGACCTGGTAAGCTGATAGCTGATACTTTTGCGCGACGAGACTTCAGTTCGGGAAAGCATCCGTCACGGGTGTTTTTTTCTCTCGACTTAGCTAAATATACCGGTCTTCGAGCGCAAAAATCGGGCCTTGCCCGATCGCCCATCCTTCTGGTCACTTACCCCCAGTCAACATGGAATGGCACGTCTCAGATGCCCAAGGTCTGGCAGTCATCGATCGCGAAATCGGTTCGCACATTTTCTCTCCGGCAGAATACGAGATCGTGCGTCGGGTTATCTACAATACCGCCGACTTTGAGTACAAGTCTCTGATTCGGCTATCGGATTCGGCTTTGCAAGCGGGGGCGGCAGCCCTAGCCGCCCGAACGACAATTGTCGTCGATGTTCCCATGGTTCAGGTCGGAATTGCCCCTCACATTCAAACCACCTTTGCCAATCCCGTCTATTGCAGTATGGAAACCCTGACCCGACCGCAGAAGGAAAAAACCAGTGCTGCCTGGGGCATCGAAACTTTAGCCAGACGTTATCCCGAAGCTATCTTCGTCATCGGTCAAGCGGCAACAGCCCTCGCCTCCTTGGTGGAGTTGATCGAAGCTGAAGAAATTCGACCGGCCCTAGTTGTCGCCACTCCAGCCGGTTTTGAAGGAGTGGATGTGGTCAAAGAACGCCTCAACGATTCGATGGTTCCCCACATTCGCAGCGCTGGACGCAAGGGATCTGCCGTCGTGGCAGTGGCGATTCTTAACGGGCTTGTAGATTTAGCCTGGCAAGCTTACGGTCACGATAATGGTATGGGAAGTTAGATATCAGATATCTGATATCAGATGGAAACAAGGAAGATAAGGGAGTCTGAATTGGTAATTATTAATTTTTAATTCTCTTCCCCAAGTCTCCAAAGCCTCCCCTTCAAAACCTAGCGTTCGACTTCAATAATTTCCGTATAATCAAACCCGTTCGGACTGCGACGGACCAGAGGGTAGGAGACTCCTCCCAATTCAATGGAATCTTCTTCGCAATCGGGTTTAGAGGAGTTGTAGGATAGCACGTATTCTCGACCGACACGATCGGCAATTTCTTCGGCAAATTCTCCCCGCCATTGAGTTTTGGAAACCAACACCACCAACTGATTGGCGAGTTGGGGAATCCATTTAGTCACTTGGCGGCGATATATTTCATCCAAACTGCCAAAAGGGGAATCCATCACCACGGGAAAGGTACTGCTATCGGGACCCATCAACGTATTTTTCTGACTCCACTCGCGTACTCCATCGATAATTCCGCCGATAAAAGAAAGGCTGAGGATTTGATTTTCTCCTGTGGAAGCTGCCACATTCGACTCGATGCCAGCAGTATTTTCCACCAATGTCAACTCGTATTTTTGATTGAGCTTAGGCGTATAGGGGGTAAAGGAAATTTGAGCGAACAGTTCTTGTACCCGTTTTTCAAGAGAGATGCGAAACTTTTGCTCTAGCAACCTTCGCACCGTCGTCAACCGTTCGATCGCATCCAGGGCCGCCGCAATCCGTCGTTGGGCTAAAACTTGCCGTCGTTCGTTCATCCGCTGCTTATCTACTTGTTTCTCCAACTGACTGACTTGGGCGTGCAAGCTATCGATGAGTTGCTGGTTGGAACCCGTCTCTCGATTCAAATTGCTCAATCGTTTATCTGCCGAATCCAGTTGCTTTTGTAACTGCTGAATATCTTCATCGGGAAAGTTGCGCAGTTTCTCTTTTACATCTTCTAACTGGGTCTGTTGGCGAGAAAGCTTTGTCCGATCGCGATCGATTCGATCGCAAAGACGATCGACTTCCTGCCAAAAGTTTGCCGCCTGTTTATCGATTTCATCCACTTGACCGTTCATCCAAATGGCGGTTTCCTCCACTGCCGCCACTCCCGCTTTTTCCATCCAACTGCGGACGCGATCGTACTCGACAGATTCGGGTCGAAGTGGCACACCGCAAATACAGCTTTGGCGATCGAGCAATTCGAGTACGAACTGTTTTTTGATTCCCGCCGGCAACTCTCCCCGTTCTCGCAATCCTTCGATGGTGCTGCGAAATTGTGCGGTGAGATTTCCGAGGAAAATACTATATCCTTGGGTTGAAATCAACTGTTCGAGTCGAGCGCGATCGGATGCTAACTGCTCCTTAATTGTGGTTGCTTGGGTTTCGAGTTCGTTTCGCAAGCGTTGTAGCTCTTCAGCCCCGCCTAGCTCTATCAAACGCCCGCTGAGTGTTTTTTTGATCTGTGCTCGATCGGTTAATTCTTCCTCAATCTCCTTTTTCCTTCGATCGAGGGCAACGAGTTCGTTTTCGAGTGTCTGCTTCTGCCGAAGTAAATTTTGGGTTTCGGGATTACCAATGCCTCGTAAATGGGTCTCTAAGGATTTTTTAGCTTCTCCCAAATGGCGAATGGCTCGAATAATCACTTCAACGCCCAACAGTTCCTTCGTTGCCGTCGCAATTTCTGATTTTTTATCATCTCGAACAATTTTTTCAATTCTCTCCCCATTAAAGAAAAAATAGGGATACAAACTTTCAGGTAGAATTCGCGAGATGATATCTTCAGAAGATTCTGGCGGTAGCATCCACCGACCATCTTCTCGGGCGACTTGCAGGGTTAACTGGCTTTCCCCTTGTTCGATACTCAATTTGTTTTTATAAGCTCGACATCTCCGTTTGGCTTGATAGCATCGACCATCATGCTCGAACACCACTTCTACCCAGTAAGTCACGGGCGTCTCGCCGTTAGATTCGGCAATCGCGCGTTTGTTTGCCAATTCTTCGGGCAAGGCAAAATCAGGACTTAATTTCTCGTAAAAGACCCAGGTAAATCCATTCATGAGAGTGGTTTTGCCCGCTCCGTTATTACCGTGAACGACCGTTGTATTTTTTGAACCGTCTGAAATCAATACATCGGGTGTTTCACCGTAAAACTGACGAAAGTTAAAAAATTTAATCGATGTTAATTTCATTCTGGAATCTCTTCGTTAATAATTTTCAAAATATCATCGTTAATTCCCCGAGAGTTTTGCGTGTAGAGTCGATCTTTTTCTGCTTGGAGAACGCGTTCGATAATTTGTTGCACTTCGGGGGAAGCGCTGGTAATCGGTTTTTCGACATCGCTCAACTGTTCTTTTGCTTTTTTTCCGTAAGAAAAGCGTTTCTCAGCAAGAATATTTGAAAGCGATCGAATCAACTTATTGGGGTACGAGAAAGATTGAGTCATAAAAGATTATCGAAAAATTTCAAGTCTGGCACGGAAACTCATCCAGCATCAGCGGATGTCTTGGATGAATATCGAGATATGGAACGACGAACTTGTATATTTACGAATGAAATAGAGCTATATTACGCGATCGTCGCGAGGCTTTTCTTTTGATTTCTTTTCCCCTTTCCTCGATCGAGCGCACTATCTCCCATGCTTGCTCGTGGGGGAGTTCGGGTCTGCTTTAAGTGCAACAACCCAACGAGATCGCAAATAATTTGTTGTCTTCAGCAGATACGTGATATTTTTACTAAATCATATGAAACCTTGCCATGACAAGGGTTATGGGAAGTTAATCTCAAGATGCGATCGCTCCTTCTCGTTGTCAGAACGCTCCCATCACCATCGGGAACTTTTCGGGATCGCCCCATCCTCAGTCACCTTAAATTCGGGCAGTGTCCGTACGTGGGTTCGACCGAGATCTGTCAAAATAATTGGGGTGGAATACTCAAATCTCGATCGAGGCGGAGACCCAGCCGGGAGGGTCTTTCAAAGCCTTAGAACCTCCATGCCAGATCGAGACCCGATCGGATACGCGACTTTTGCCAACTTGCACTTTCGGCGAAGTATGTGGGGTGAGATCGACCGGCTCCATTCCTCATGTCCGTTGCTGAGCAATACCGTTCGCCGTCCCCATACTTTAGGTCTATGAACGAAAATCGACCCGATGAAATCTCATCTGCAACTCCCATGTTGAGTCGAGTGGATGCCCTGATAATTGCCGTGGGAGCGCGTCAAATTGGTTGGCGCACTCAAGATGGAATCGTACGTTATTTTGATGGAGATGGCGACGGGCGATCGAAACATCCCCTTGCGCGAGAATTTGAAACCGACACCTCAAAATTCACCTTGCGAGATTTGAGCCGACAATACTACCGTCATTGTCGCGATCGCCTCTCGGGAGATTTTAGCGCCGTAGAACTTATGCTCGACGAACCCATTCTTCGAGATAGCGTTCGCAGCGGACTCGGACGCTTGATTTTATGGGGAACCGAACGACCCTCAGATTATCCTCTGAGCCATCGAGATACGATCGCACTGGCTCATTTAATGGCGGGTAAAGTGCGTGGGGATTTCCCTCAACTGGCGGTAGAAGTGGTAGCGCTATCGGCGCTTCTTGACGACGAAGCCGGGATTCGCCAGGAACTCGAAGAAAAAGTACTGCCGCGGGCTTTGCCTTCTACTGGAAAGTCCACAGAATCCGATGGATTAGTTCTGGCAATTCAAAGTCGGGGAAGCGAAAGCGCGATCGATCGAGCTTGCGCCCAGTGTGTGGTGGCTCTCTCCCGTCACGGTAGGGCGATCGACTTTACCCCCATCCTTCCAAACCCCTTTGAAGAGGAAGCCACCCTAAAGTCGATCGCCTATCGTGCGAACCTCGTTGGGGATTATGGTTGGTCTTGGGAGCGATCGCGAATCGTTGCAGCTTGGGAACGAGGCGATTTTAAGGAAGCTCAGATCGCTTTGAGCTACCATCCCCTGCGTTACGGGGGATTACTCGGCAATTTAGCCCGACAGTTAGAAGGATGGAAACAGGGAAAAATTTCTTTGTCCGTTCTCCATTCGAGCACGGACAGTCTCGAAGCTTGGTTGAATTCCCCTCAGTTACCCGAACTGGCGACCCCCGAACGCGTCAGGCACTGGCAGCAACAACTCGAAGAGCTTCGCACTCGCCCCGAATCTCAAGCTTGGGAAGCCACCTTTCTGATGGACTTACTTCTCAAGAATAACGACTCTCCCGAAGCCTTTCTCCAATTTGCTCGTATCTTGGAGCGCTTTCTATACCTTCAGTACAAAGAACAGAAGTGGCTAGAAAAAGGCTACGTTTCCAGACCGAAGTACCTCAACCATCTTGGCAATAGCTATCAGCCGGGACTCAAACGACTCGTCGATACATGGCTGAGGGTCACCGGACGCAGCCAAACTGGAGCTGTCGATCGACTGTTTGACAATATTTGCAACACCCGCACCATTATTCTCCAAAAAACCGAAACCGTACCCTTCGACGAGATTCTGTTGGTTTGGTCGAAGAATGGCTGGCCGATCGAATTTACTCGCCCTCCATACCTCGGTTTGATGCAACGGATGCACGAAGCACTAAAAATGGTATGCGATCCCGCTTGGTCGATCGCCGAACCGACTCTGGGACGATCGCTTTACGAGTGGGGGCTGAAAGTTTTACAGCAGCGTTCCCCCTCAACTCGGGTTGACTCGACAAAATCTTGGAAACAGTGATGACCGCTAGTACTCGGCCACACTAGTTAGTTTTGACGGGTGATTTTATAGGGGCAATCCCCCTACTCCGAAGCGTACCAACACGTGGAGCTTTTGTCAGTCATGGTGACCTCGTTCCGCTACGATCGCCGATAATCCCCCGATTTGCCTCCAGTCTTGCGCACCAGCCGAATCCCTTCGATTTCCATCGACTTTTCCAGGGCTTTGGCCATATCGTACAGAGTCAGAGCCGCAACAGAAACAGCGGTGAGGGCTTCCATTTCTACCCCCGTTTCTGCCTTCGTTTTCACCGTGGCTTGAATCTGATACCCCGGCAACTGGTCATCGGCAACGATTTGCACGTCAATTTTTTGCAGCGGTAAGGGATGACACAGGGGAATCAACCCGGCCGTTTGCTTGGCCGCCATTATCCCCGCCAGCCGCGCCGTGGCTAGGACATCCCCCTTTGGTGCGTTCCCCGCTTCGATCGCCTTTAATGTCGTTTCTTCCATGCGGACTCGACCCTCGGCCGTGGCAACGCGAACGGTGGGAGACTTTGCCGAAACATCCACCATCCGGGCATCTCCGGCGGCATCTATATGGGTCGGGAAAGATTGAGAATTTTGGTTTTGCATCGTGCTTTTAGATGTGGTATTATATCGAGGTTGGTTAAAAACCACCACAGAGCAAGGGCTTGTAGCTCAGTGGACTAGAGCACGTGGCTACGGACCACGGTGTCGGGGGTTCGAATCCCTCCTAGCCCGTTTTAATCCTACGTTAATTCAATCGAGTTTCTCGACTAACTCTTACGGTTGTAGTTGGCGATCGTGGCTGTGAGACAATGTATCTCATAAAAAGCGATCGAGTCCAAAAATGAAAGCCGTTGTCATGACTGCTGCCGGGAATCCCGATGTCCTGCAACTTCAGGAAATTCCCAACCCGAAAATTCAAGCCGATACCGAAATTCTCGTCCGGTTGCGTGGGGCTGGAGTTAACCCGATCGATACAAAAGTCCGCAGCCGAGGTACGTTCTATCCCGACAAAACTCCTCATATCTTAGGTTGTGATGGGGCGGGAATTGTCGAAGCGGTTGGCTTGAGTGTCGATCGATTTCGAGTGGGGGACGAGGTATATTTCTGCAACGGCGGTCTGGGAGGCCCGAGGGGGAATTACGCCGAACTTGCTGTCGTCGAACAGCATTGCGTCGCCCGCAAACCCACCTGCCTCAGCTTTGCCGAAGCCGCTGCCGCCCCCCTCGTTCTGATTACTGCCTGGGAATCTCTGTACGATCGCGCTAAATTGCACGGAGGACAAACGGTTCTGATTCATGCCGGGGCTGGTGGGGTGGGACACGTCGCCATTCAGTTGGCCAAACTCCTGGGGGCAAAGGTCTGTACTACCGTCGGTTCCGAGGAAAAGGCGCAGTTCGTGCGTCAGTTGGGGGCGGATTTGCCCGTTCTCTACAAACAAACGGATTTCGATCGGGCAGTACTTGACTGGACAAATGGAGAAGGAGTGGATGTGGCATTCGATACCGTGGGGGGCGAAACCTTTTTCCAAACCTGTCCGGCGGTGAAAGTATACGGAGATTTGGTGACGATTCTCGAACCCGATGCTAAGTTGGGCAACTTAAAAATTGCCCGATCGCGCAATTTGAGGATTAGCCTAGAATTAATGCTAACGCCGATGTTGCAAAACCTGGTTGAAGAACAGGAACGACAGGGAAAAATCTTGCAACAATGCACCCGGTTAATCGATGATGGCAAACTTCAGATTCACTTGAATAAAACCTTTCCTCTCGCCGAAGCTGCCGCCGCCCACGAGATGCTAGAGTCGGGTTCGATGATGGGTAAAATTGTTCTCATTCAAAATTAAATTCGCCCTTAAATTCAAAATTCAAGAGAATCCCGTCAGGGTTGTTCTGTTTATTGGGATTTATAGCGGTTCTGGTTAAGGTTGACCCCAGCAACGGGGGTAGACACGGGGGCACTACCCCTACCATTACACCCATCGCTTATCGAGATAAATCTTCGTAGACAATCCGTAAAAAGGCTTCTGGGGAGAGAAATCCATCGCCCCACATTTCATCTAAATCAACCGTGGGATTCGATGCCACGAACTCGTCTACCGTCATTCCCGCCGAGATCGCCTCGTTGACTCGATCTCGCACGGTCACCAGCATATCGCGATAGACTAACAATTCTGCACCGTTGGAAAGAGGGCCGTGTCCGGGGATAATTTGAGTGCGATCGCCCACCATCGGCAATACTGCTTCCACGGCACGAATCATGCCATTAATGGAACCCCCACTACCCACATCGATAAACGGGTAAAACCCATTAAAGTACACATCCCCTAAATGCATCACATCCGCCTCGCGAAAATGGACGATCGAATCTCCATCGGTGTGGGCGGGTTCGACGTGGACGGTACGTATCGTATTGCCGTTGAGGTGAAAGGTGACGGTATCGTTGAACGTGATGATGGGTAAGGCTTCTGGGGGAGACGCGGGAACGTCGCGATCGAATGCCGCGATAAATTGGTCTACGCTCATC
>NZ_JADEXN010000406.1 GCF_015207075.1 Zarconia navalis LEGE 11467 | reverse complement strand
TTGAAGAAATCGGGACGAGTTTGGTTCTCGAAGCAAATCAATGGGCCCAGTTCCAGCAATACGAACAAGCACTTCCCCGCGCTAAGTTGGCAGCCCAACTCCTACCTGATAACGCCGATGCTTGGGCGATTTTAGGCAGCTTGCACTTGCAGATGGAAGATGCTTCCGCTGCGATCGCCGCTTTGGAAAAAGCCCGCGAACTGACCCCAGAAAATGCGACGATCTTGTTTGCGTTGGGTTCGGCTTACTTCCGAGACGGGAATTACGATCGAGCGGCGGTCGAACTTGAAGCTGGATTGAAACTCGAACCCGAGGTGACCGGCGCGCTCTTTGATTTGGGCAATGCTTACTATCTCTTAGGAGATTACTCCGAGGCAATCGATCGCTACGAGACCGCATTGGAACAGGATGAGACATTTTGGCCGGCAACCAACAACATGGGACTGGTCAAATACGAGCAGGGTGAAACCCAGGCCGCGATCGAATTGTGGCAGGAAGCTGCTGAAGTGGAGAATGCTGCCGAACCGCAACTGGCACAGGCTGTCGCGCTCTATACTCAGGGGAAACAGGAAGAAGGATGGGAACTGGGCGAAACGGCCATCGGGATCGATCTTCGGTATGCCGACCTCGATTTCTTGAAAGCCAATCTGTGGGGAACGCGGTTGCTTGGCGATGCCGAAATCTTTCTGCAAACGCCTCGCATTCAATCGACCATCGCCCAAGGAGTCAATCGACCGCCGACGAACATTGAAATCGTTCCCGAATAAATAATCTCCGAATCGGGAATAGAGCGCCCGTCGAACGTTTGGGGAACGTTGGGGATTTGCACTCTATTTCCCGACTCGAGGTGGGTTTACTCCAAAGTCTTGCTTGCTATGAGATCTGGGATTTCGATCCCTGGAGCGATCGCTTTATTCTTGAGGCAAGAGGCTGTGAATGCGATCGACAAACTCTTGGTGGTCGATCACCGGTTTGGAAATATAAGCATCGGCACCGCTTTTAGCCAGAAATGATTCTCGATCGCCGGCCATTGCGTGAGCTGTGACGAGAATAATCGGTAAACTCGCTGTTTCTGGGTTCGCCTTCAGGATTTGGGTAATCCGAATGCCATCGACCGCCTGACCTTGATACACGCTGCGAGCGAGGGAAACATCCATCAGAATAATGTCGGCTTCTCTAGCCTGAGCAATTTGCATTACTTCTTCGACGTTTTCCGTGTGCTTCACCGCTAAGCCACCTCGCTTGGTTAGAATCTTAGAGAAAACTCGGGCGTTAACTAAGTCGTCCTCTACAATCAGAACGGTTTTCGTCATGTTCTACCTACTTGCGTAACCTTGGGCGTTGGGGCAATCTTTCGTTACCTACCTATGAATTATACTCCCAACCTTACCTCGAGTTCATTCTAGACTAGACTCAGGGGGTCGCTTCGACTAACGCAAGTTCTCAGATCGCCCCCGCGAACGCTCATCATCACTCGCTCGTCCCGAAAAATATTCACCCACGGGACAGATATTCACCGCACACCCGATATATTGTCGTATATTGTCACCCGTCTATTTCCGGGATGGAGGAATCAAGCTTCATGGCCAAGCAGCTCAACCTACTCGCCAAAGGACAGATCGTCTCGACTGCGCTACACACCGAGATGCAACAGTCCTATCTCGAATATGCCATGAGCGTGATTGTCGGGCGAGCGCTACCGGACGTCCGCGATGGTCTCAAACCCGTTCACCGGCGAATTTTGTACGCCATGCACGAACTGGGATTGACCCCCGATCGCCCCTATCGTAAATGCGCTCGCGTGGTGGGAGACGTACTGGGGAAATATCACCCCCACGGCGACCAGGCGGTATACGATGCTCTGGTGCGGATGGTACAGGAGTTTTCTAGCCGCTACCCGTTGTTGGCCGGTCACGGCAACTTCGGCTCGGTGGATAACGATCCCGCCGCTGCCATGCGCTACACCGAAACTCGCTTATCTCCCATCGGTAACGAAGCCCTGCTTTCGGAAATTGGCGAGGCGACGGTGGATTTTATTGGTAACTTTGACAGTTCCCAGCAAGAACCGGTGGTTCTGCCCGCCCAACTGCCGATTTTGTTGCTCAATGGCTGTTCTGGAATTGCCGTGGGGATGGCGACGAATATTCCCCCTCATAATTTAGGCGAGGTGGTGGATGCGGCGATCGCCCTGGTCGATCGTCCCACTCTCGACGATGAAAAACTACTCCAACTGATTCCCGGCCCCGATTTTCCCACCGGGGGAGAAATTATCGGCACTCAGGGCATTCGGGATGCCTACCGCACGGGACGGGGAAGTATCACCATGCGAGGGGTTGTGGGGGTGGAACAGGTGGACACCGGACGCACCCGCCGTTCCCGTCGTTCGGCCCTAATCGTGAGCGAATTTCCGTTTCAGGTGAGTAAGTCCAGTTGGATCGAGAAGGTTGCCGCATTGGTTAACCAAGGGCGACTCGAAGGTATTTCCGATCTGCGAGACGAGAGCGATCGCGATGGGATTCGGGTGGTGGTGGAACTGAAGCGGGAAGCCAAGCCTAAGCAAGTCCTCGCCCAGCTTTACCGGCAAACGCCCCTACAACAAAATTTCGGCGCGATCTTGTTGGCGATCGTAGACGGTCAGCCGCGCCAGCTACCCCTGCGGGAAATTTTGCAGCAGTTCCTCGATTTTCGGGAACGAACGCTTACCCGACAGTATCGCGACGAACTCGAAAAAACCGAGGATCGCTTGCACTTACTTGAAGGATTGCTTATGGCACTCGAAGCCCTCGACGAGATTATCGAGATTCTTCGGGGTGCGGCTGATGGTACGACGGCCAAGATCGAATTTCAAAATCGGTTCGATTTTAGCGATCGCCAAGCGTCGGCAATTCTGGCGATGCCGTTGCGACGGCTGACGGGGTTGGAACGACAGAACTTACAGGCAGAATTTGAGGAACTGACGGCACGGCGATCGCAACTGCAAAACTTACTCAACGATCGCAACGAACTGCTCAAAGCTCTCAAAAAAGAGCTGCGATCGTTCAAGCGCAAGTTCAAGAGCGATCGCCTCACCCGGATTATCTCCGCCGAAGCTCAAACCGTACCGGCTCAAGCGATTTCCCCCAAAAAAGGCAAACCCAAGAAGGGGAAACCCGACTCGGCTCAAATCTCGCCAGCTCTAGATTTGAGCGTTCCGGAAGAGAAGGTGATGCTCGAATTTACCCATCGCGGTTACGTGCGACGTTTGACTCCGGCGGCTTGGGAAAAACAGCGCAGCAAACAAGATCCTCCTAGGGGGAAAATTCTCGACTCCACTGAAGATTTCAGCGTCCGGGTTCTACCGGTCAAAACCGGACAAGATTTGCTGGTTCTCACCCGCGATGGCAAAGCATACTCAACGAAAATTGCCGATATTCCCCCGATCGGCAAGCGCAACTCGCGGGGGGAACCTTTGGTGGGATTGCTACCGCCCTCTGCCGGGGCCGATCGAGATACCTGCGTTGAATACTTTGTTCGATCGGACTATCCCAATACGGAGCAATTGCTCTTGCTGACGGCTCAGGGACGCATCAAACGCTTGTCTCTAGAAGATTTGACCAATATGACCGTACGAGGACTCACGGCGCTCAAACTCAAAGATGACGATCGGCTGTTCTACGGGAGTATGACTCGAACGGGAGAAGAAGTGGCGATCGCGACGACGGGAGGGCGGGTGCTGCGCCTAACGGTGGATGAGGAACAACTACCGATTCTCGGACGCACCGCTCAAGGCTATCAAGTGATGCGGTTGCGCAAAAATGAGGGCATTGTCGGTTGCGCGACGGTGCGTCCGGGTGACGATATCGTATTGGTGACGAAGCGGGGATATGCCAAGCGCCTGGCCGTTGGAGATTTGCGCTTGTCTAACCGGGGAGAAATCGGCACCCAGGCCCTGCAATTTGCCACGAAAGCCGATACCCTCGCGGGGATGGTTCCGGCACGACGAGATGGAGAGGTGAGGTTACTTACCAGTCGAGATCGGTTTGTGAGTCTACTCCTCGATCCGATGCGATCGGGGAATAAAGATAGCAAAGGCAAGCGAATTGCAGATCTCAAATCAACCGAAACGATCGTCTCGCTGACATTATGCTTGCCTTAAGGAGCTTGGGAGTTAATAACGTGCGTCGGGGTTAACAGCCATATAGCCGTTAACCCCGACGATGCCCTCGCTAAAAATATCGATCGGGCTGACGAATACTTACACCTAAATTATGAAGCCGAATACTTTTTGACGAGTCGATCGATATCTGAAATCACATCATCGACCGTGCAAATAATTTCAGCATGTCCGCGAGCATTTCGCGCCTCTAAGGCTTGGGCTTCTAACATTTCTTGAAACTCCATTCGAGCGAGTTCTTTACTTGAATAAGCTTCTCGGGTTTGTTTAACTCCAGTTGTGGCTTGAATGACCTGAGCCATTTTTCCTTTAATGGCAACATTATTCATGTTGGCGACGGTGGCATAGGTGTTGATTCGCTTATTTCCTCGAAAAAGCGAGACTCCACCGTGCTGGGCGATTTTCGCATTCAAATATTTATTGCTGCGCGCTGCGAGCGCCCGAAATTGACGGTGCTTTTGAGATTTCAAATTTTTGATTTTTCGATTGTTGTTTTTCATCGAATAAACCTCTTTGTAATGCGCGAGCTTTACACTTCTATTATAACTAAAATATTGTGTGTTGACAATAAAATTAACTGCCTTGCTTTATCAATATTTAGAGTTGAATCGGTCTTGCAAAGCCCCTTTACGACCCTCGATATACCCACAGTCTTCCTGTTAAAATTAAGATTCAAATTTTTGAGGGGAAAAAATTGAAAATGAAACCTAAGTTCACAACAACGATCGCATGGCAGCAAGCCGAAGTCCTGATGCAGCCAGCTCTAATTCGTCTGGTTGATAATATTCAGAAAAAACTCGATCGGTCCCCATGGAAAGGCCACTACCGAGAAACCCACGTTCCCTATCCCGGCTATCAACTCGATCTAGAAGTTCGCGATCGCCAAGTCAGCGTGGATATTTGGGAACTGTGCTATAAAATCTGCTTCCGCAACTACCGCCCCACCCACGCACCTCAAGAAACCTATGAAGTGGAGATCGATACGACTTTGCTCGACGATACCGGGGATGTCAACTGGGAAAACTTAGATGCTAAAGCCGAACAGGTTGCCGGGGACGTATTTGAAAGCTTGCCTCAAGAAACAGCTTAGGTATTTGAATTGCGAGCGCGCTTTTGGGAAACAAGAAATCT
>NZ_JADEXN010000405.1 GCF_015207075.1 Zarconia navalis LEGE 11467 | reverse complement strand
GCTTGAATGCGATCGTCCACAACCGCAATGAGATAGTCCATAACCAATAAAAAATGTTAGATTGCGCGATTTCGTAGATTTCCTATCCCTTTCCCCAGTCAAAGCCAGTCGGCGACAACTTCTGCACCATGGCATAACCTCGGGTATCGTTCCATACTCAAGATTACCAGTTCGATCGGGGTTTCGGCGCGATCGGGTCGGTGGCGATCGCGCCTATTGGATCTGCTGGGTTTGAATTCATCCACTCTTCCCAGCTTCCCCCTCTTTCCCGTCTACCGGAATCAAAAAACAGACCCTTGTAAAGTTCTCCCAGCCTCCCGACATTTCTTTTCCATTCTGTCCGGATCGAACCCCAGCCAAGCGGGAGAAAACAATAGGTAGATGCACCCTTTTGAAGCACCCCCGGCCTAAAAAACCGGGGGTTTTTTCGATCGGATTTCAACTGAGGGGAAATCTTCCGGAGCGATGGGAGTCAAGCGCGTAAAAAATTCTAGATGACGACAAGCCATTTGGATCTCCTCTCTTCCCTACTGTTTTGCACGGTGGGGAATTTTTTGCGATTTGGGTTCGTCGATCCGCTCGGGCGAACGGGCTATTTTGTCTAAAATATCTTTTCTTTTATAGAAGCTAGCGTTATCGAGGATTATAATAATTTTTGCCGACCCTTCATTAAGCTGTCAATTGTATTTCCTGAGTTATCTCAAACCATCACTGTATTTTGGTACTGATATAGCGCTTGAATAATCGCTTCAACCTTCACTGGCTTGCTGATATAGTCATTCATTCCCACGGCCAAACAGCGATCGCGATCGCCCTCCATGGCATTGGCCGTCATGGCAATAATATAAGGACGGGAATAGGGCGCTCGCTCTTGATAAATCCGGCGAGTGGTTTCGAGTCCGTCGAGTTCGGGCATTTGGATATCCATAAAAATGACATCGTAGGACTGACGATCGAGCGCCTCTAAAACCTCCGTCCCATCTCGGGCCAACTCAATTTCATACCCCAATCGCTGAAACATTCTGCGAGCCACTTTTTGATTGACTGGCGTATCTTCAGCTAGGAGAATATCGAGGGGCAGCTTTTGGGCCAATTCGGGATCGAAACCGCTGAGGGTAACCTTAGTGGAGGGAGAAGTTGCCATTGCAAGATCGGGTGCGGCTTCGGGTAAATCTAACGTCAGGCTAAACGTACTGCCCACACCGCGTTGAGAGCGCACCTGGAGTTGGCTACCCATCATTTCGAGCAGTTTCTGGCTGATGGCCAAACCCAGTCCCGTCCCTTGCGATCGCCGTTGATTGTCTCCCACCTGCTCGAAGGGTAGGAAAATTTTATCGAGTTCCTCCGGCGAAATGCCCACCCCAGTATCTTCAATTTGAACGTGAATTTTCCACATAGGGAGGCTGCTAGTAGCTCCATCGAGACTCGTAACATTTGGGGAGGTTGAATCGGGGGGAGGTGCGATCGCCTCTATCCGATTCAAGACATTCACCGTGAGGGTGACACGACCGAGATCGGTAAACTTAATCGCATTGCCGAGTAAGTTGAGTAAAACTTGCCGCAACCGTTTCTCATCGACTTTCACCATCTGGGGGAGGGTTGCCGCAATGCGATCGTGAAACTCAATTTTTTTCTCCTGAGTCCGAATTCGACAGAGTTCTACGATCCCCCTCAAGAAACTGGGAAAAGCACAGTCATGGGAATTCAACTCCATTTTCCCCGCTTCGATTTTTGAAAGATCGAGAATATCGTCGATTAAATCGAGCAGATGCTGACCCGACTGATAAATAATGTCGATTTCTTCTCGTTCTCGACTCGTCGCCGCTTTTGAATCCTGGAGGATTTGGGCAATGCCCAAAATTCCATTGAGGGGAGTGCGCAAGTCGTGACTCATCTTCGCCAAGAAATCGCTTTTAGCTCGGTTGGCCGCTTCAGCGGTCTCTTTGGCTTCGGCCAGAGCCACGGTGCGCTCTTCAACCTGCTGCTCCAGGTTGCGGTTGTAGTTTTCCAACTCTTGCCGAGATTGTTTGAGGGAGTCGGTCATTTGATTGAAGCTGGTCGCCAAAGTCCCGATTTCGTCGCCAGACTCTACCTCCGCTTTCGTATCGAACTTTCCCTCCACAATCTGAGTGGTTGCTCTGGTCAACCGTCGGATGGGAGCCGCAATTTTCCGACGCATCAGCACCGCCATCCCCGCCACCACCAACACCACTAGCAGTCCGCCGAGTAAAGTTTGCCACTGTGCCGTTGCCAGACTTTTGTTTCCCGATTCGAGTTCTGCGGTTAAAGCGCTCTGCTGGCTGATGACAATTTCTTCGAGCAAGCCGAGCATCTCGGCGGCCAGGGGTTCGGCATCCGTGCCGAACACGTACAAGTCTTCCCGATATCGATCGCCTTCAACGATATCGAACATTTTCTGCGGCAGACCCGCAAATGCATTGCGCCGACGGGCGATTTCATCCAAGCGCTTTTGTTGAGTGGCACTCAGCAGTGCTCTTCGATCGAGCAATTGTTCCCAAGCCTGCCGATTCCGATTCGAGTAACCCGCATACTCGAAGCGAAAAGAGGGATCTCGAGTCACGAGATACCCTCGTAAAGAGGAAATCGAAAGGGCAAAAGATCTCTGAAAATCTCCCATATCTTGAAGAAGCTTGGTATTTCCCAGAGATGGGGAGCGAGTTGCTTGTTCTTCGATGATGTTGTCAATTTCTGAGAGAATAATGGAAATGGAGATTTCTCCTTCTTCTTCCAACAGGCGCAGTGCCGGTTGGTTGGCCCGTCCGCTATCGCGCAGGACGAACAACTGTTCGGGTAGGGCTTTCCAAGCCTGATATTTCTCTTGCAGTTCTTGAAGGCGTTGGATGTTTTCCGGGGAAGGAAGATCGCGCAACCGCTCGTTCTGTAAGCCCTCTGTTGCGAGTGCTAGATGCTCTTCAAACTTCTGTCGGGCTTGTTGGTAGCGATGGCGAAACTCCGAATCTCCCGTGGCAAGGTATCCCCGGACGTGGGAGGACATTTGCAGTAAATCTGCTTGAGCGTGGGCTAAGGTCAATGCCGTGGGCACGCGCAATTCTTGAGTGCGATCGATTTTCGCCGCCACCAAAGCCCCACCGAGATAATTTCGCCCCACGACCAAAAACGTTAGAGCTACCAATACTCCGAAACCTAAGTCTAGCTTGCGACTGATACTGAGATAGTAGAACTTTGTTTTTAGGGTTTGCCAAATGGGTGAGAGATGTCTTTTCACCGATGTTCGATCTAAAGTGATGAATTTTATAGAATCAGTCTAACCTAAGTCAATCGAGGGCTAGATTTTCCTGTATTTCGCAACCGAAAGCCAAAGGGAGTCGGACAACGATCGCGACGATTTTGTAGAAAGCTTTGCTCGATCGCAGCTCTTGCCAGTCACGCGCCCATCAATCGTTGCTGAATGCCGATCGATGAATGCTTCTCTTTTTTAAGAACCACTTAAGTCGATGGCAAAATTAGCAAAGCTCAGTTCGTTGAGCTGATTCCACCCATAAATGCGATCGCGAAATACTTTCCAGGAATCGTAAATCTTTTTAAAAGTGGCATCCCCGCTGGCTATTTCTTCATACAATTCAAATGCCGTTTTATAGGTTGCGGTGAGAATTTCCCGGCTGAAGGGTAAGAGTTGAGTTCCGCCAAGAACCATATGCTCGAGCTCTTTACCATTCACCGCATTAAACTTCGCCAGCATTTTGGCATTCACATTCGTTGCCGTCGCTTGAAAAATTTCTTGATATTCCTTGGGTAGTGTTTGCCACTGACTCAAGTTCACCTGAAATTCGTAGCTGGTTCCCGGTTCCCACCAGCCGGGATAGTAGTACAAAGGAGCTACTCGATTCAACCCGAGCATTTCATCGGCATGAGGGTTTTTCCATTCCGCCGCATCGATGAGTCCTTTTTCTAGGGCCTCAAAAATTTTATCCCCCGGCAGAACTTGAATCTCGGCACCCAACCGCTCTAAGATTTGACC
Organism: Zarconia navalis LEGE 11467; assembly: GCF_015207075.1. Classification (GTDB taxonomy): domain Bacteria; phylum Cyanobacteriota; class Cyanobacteriia; order Cyanobacteriales; family Geitlerinemataceae; genus Zarconia; species Zarconia navalis. The sequence goes on along the minus strand of NZ_JADEXN010000405.1, from coordinate 1,287 downwards.
GCCCAACCCCGGTACGCGCATTTTCAAACCCTGAAAATCTTCGATCGCATTTACCTCGCGCTTGAACCAACCGCCCATTTGGGCGCCGGTATTTCCGCCGGGAAAGTTAATCACACCCAAATCGAGATCGGCGTAAAGCTTCCGCATCATCTCCAAGCCACCGCCGTAATACAGCCATGCATTTTGTTGGATTGCTGTCAACCCAAAAGGTATGGTTGTCCCAAATGCCATCGCCGGGCCGCGATCGAGATAGTAGTAGCTGGCGCTATGTCCGCATTCGGCCGTCCCATCAGCGACTGCGTCGAGAACCTTGAGTCCGTCGGCGAGTTCCCCAGCGGGATAGGGCGTAATCGCAAAGCGTCCGTCGGTCATTTTGCTGACTGTCCGGCAGAGTAAATCGGCGCTTTCGTAGAGAATTTGGAGAGATTTGGGCCAACTGGTGGCCATGCGCCAGCGAATGACGGGTAAATCGAGAGACGCTGCTGTAGTAGAAATTGCTGTTTGTTGCTGGCAAGCTCCCAGTGCCGTCGCACCTATAGCTCCTGTTGTTGCATAGTTAATAAAATTGCGCCGCTTCATATCAAATCCGGTAGTTTAGTTGCTTCACTAGAGACTCGCAGATGCAGGGACGCACAGAGAAAGACAAGAAGGACAAGGGGGTATAAATTTTGCGGAAACCGACACCGCTCACTTTCCGTCCCGTTCAACTTTCCAAGACGAATTTTTTAATGCACGCATTCTCTTCCCCGGCGATCGAAGCCGCCGATGCTCCCGTTTCCCCCGAAGCTCCCCCAGCTCTTTTCCAACAGTCACGAACCCCTCGCAGTACCAACCATAAAATTGATAAAGCTCAGTTCGTTAATTTGATTCCAACGATACACCTGCGTGCGAAAAGTATTCCAATTCTCGTACACCCGACGAAAAACTGGGTCGTTACTGGCGTATTCTTCATACAACTCAAACGTTTTGCGATAAGCAGCCTGCACGATTTCCCCGCTGAAGGGGATAAACTCCGTGCTGCTTTGGATGAGTCGCTCCACAACTTTACCGTTTCTGGCATTATATTCCGCTAACATCGTGACGTTGGCGTTGGTTGCCGCGACTTTCAAAATTTCCTGATATTCGACGGGTAGCTGTTCCCACAAACGGCGATCGATCTGTAGTTCGTAAGTCGCACCCGGTTCCCACCAACCTGGATAGTAGCAGTAGGGAGCGGCTTCGGGAAGACCCATGGTTTCGTCGTCGTAGGGATTGTTCCACTCCACCGCATCAATTTCTCCCTTAAAC